>DNQG01000006.1 GCA_003501255.1 Candidatus Magasanikiibacteriota bacterium | reverse complement strand
TGCTTTAAAATCCGGGTCATACACATACGACACGCCTTGATTTTGAATAATGCCAACGGACAATCCAAGTGCGTGATACACCTTTCCCATCCACACGGCATCACGACGCGCCAAATAATCGTTCACCGTAACCAAGTGCACGCCTTTACCGGGCAACGCGTTCAAATACAACGGTGCGGTTGACGTCAACGTTTTACCTTCACCGGTACGCATTTCAGCAATGGATCCGTTGTGCAGCGCGATGCCACCCATGAGCTGTACATCGTAATGACGCTGACCAAGTACGCGATGGGCCGCTTCACGAACTGTGGCAAATGCTTCTGGAAGCACATCATCAAGCGCTTCACCTTTTTGCAGACGTTCGCGAAAGCGTGTTGTTTGCGCCTTGAGTTCCTCAAGTGAGAGCGCTTTTGTGCGTTCTTCAAGTTGATTGATTTTTTCTACTGCCCCGTTAAATTCCTGCAAAACCTTCTCATTGGGGTCGCCAAAAATACTGGTTAAAAATGACATATTCTGTAGTAAGCTTTAGGCCCTCATGGTAGCACAAAAATGTAAAATGTGAAATATCACTTAAAATCGATTTAATTTGATAATTCTTCCAATCTTTCCCTCATTTTTTGCTCTGCTTCTGGGGAGTACTCATCAAGGGCGAGGCATCTTTTTAAAACAATTTTTTCAACATCAGTACGATCTGAGGCGTATTCTCTCCTAAAATCTTCAGAACCACCACTGATAGACGGTTGTGCGGGAACGTTCTTTTGCGGCATTACTTCCACAATCGCATCCCACATCGCTTTAATATAATCAAGCTTGGGTTTTTCAGGTTTGAACTGGATGAACGTGTAATGATCACCTAAACCCGGCATACCAACATCCTTACCTTTTAAAACTTTGGCGCCGAGTGCTTCTATCCTGCCTTTTGTTTTTTTATCAACATCAAAATAACCATCCAAGGATTGAACCTCTCCAAATTCGCCACCAAACCCTGATGATTCCGTTGCATACCCTTTACGGTAACACTCAAAAACAGCATCACGGACGTGTGGCTCAATCATTTCACGAAACGCCCCCACAAAAATTTCTTCTTCAGTTGGATTTGGATTGTTACGTATTCTTTCAGCAACTTCCCTATCCATTATTTCATGAGTGGAGCGATGCAACTCTGCGAATTGTTTTAATCGTTCCATTTCTGCATTGTGTTCTTGTTCTTTCATAGAAAACAAAAAAATTACAATTTATTTCTGCTAACCCCCAACAACCTGTATCTCCTCCTCCAACCCCACTCCAAACTGCTCCTGCACTTTTTCTTTTACCTGCCGCGCAAGCGTAAGAATATCCTGCGCCGTGGCATCGCCAACATTTACAATAAAATTACCGTGCACCTGCGACACTTCAGCGCCACCCACGACCATGCCCTTGCCGCCGGCCTCTTGCACCAACCACCCTGCCGGCACAATACCTTTTTCAACAAACGCCGGCGGCAACGCCTCACGCACATCACGTGCAAACGCATCAACAGGCACATTCTTAAACATACACCCGCTTGAAGCAATTTTTGGTTGTGTTTTATTACGATACTGCAAATGCTCAATCATTTTTTTTGCACCATCGCCGGCCCCACCACGCGCAAAATGAAACGCGGCGCGTAATACTACTCCGCCACCATGCTTAAAAATACTTTCGCGATAAGCAAAAACACACTCGAGGCCGGTAAGCCGCACCACTTCACCATCGCGATACGCATCAACCCACGCAAGTGCATCTTTTGTTTCACCGCCCATGCANNACTTCAACGGTCAACGCGCCTGCTTCTGCAATGAGCTCGTCATCTTGTACGCTAACGGCCTTAAACTCCGGATGAATCACCACACCATCATATCCCTCATCAGACACGAGCATGTTGCTGCCTGAACCTAATATAAAATACTGCGCGTCTTGTGCATCACACCATTTTAAAACCGCAACCATTTCATCAACACTTTTTGGCAATACCAAAACGCGCGCTGGTCCGCCAATTTTAAACGTCGTGTAGCGTGCCAGTGAAGCGTTTGCTTTTACCGTGACACCAAGTTTTTTTAATTCTTCGTACATGTGCTTGACAAATTTTATAAATGTAGTATACTTATCATAACAGTTTGCCCTGTCTATAGGGCCCCCCGATTCGTCGGGGTTATTTTTTTATCAAGGCACAGAGCGCATCCTGCAACCTGCCCAAATCATCCTTTTTTATATCCGACCGCTGATATTTTAATCGTTTTCCATCCAAATAACGAACCTGCGCGAGTAACGCGTACTGCGCACTTCCTTTTAAATCATTAAAACTAAAATAATAATCTCCACGGCGTTGTATGGTTGTTAATGGAACTGCAAGACATGCATTACCATACACACGCTGCACAACCACAACTGGCCGCAAAAAATCTTTTCCCTTACCTGTAACTTCTGTTGCGATGTTTTGGCCCAGTTGTGCCCACCAAATTTGTCCCTGCAAAAAATGGGGGTATGAACCCTCAAAATTGATTACTTTCTTTTTGTCATTCCAACGGTCAAATTGTGCCCCCTCCATATACCTTTAGCTTACTTCACCAGCATTTAATTTTCAAGGCCGTACTAACCGCCCCGCAACCTGCCAAACATCCCCCGCACCCATCACCAAAATAACATCATCCTCGCGCGCATATTCACGCGCAAGCTCTTCTGCTTCATTCAACCCCGCGGCATACACAACCGCTTCTGGCTCCGGCCCCTCATATCCATTACGCTGCACGCGTTTCTCAACAGCTTCAACCAACGTAAGTGTGCTTACACTTTGATCGCGCTCTTCTTCACGTCCGGCAACATCATATATTTCAACGCCAATCAAAACATCGGCACCGCATAACGCTTCAACAAAATCATCAAACAAATTTTTAGTACGATTATGCTGGTGTGGCTGGAACACTAAAACAATACGGTGTCCGGGATACTGCTCACGTGCCGCCTCAAGTGTTACACGCACCGCAGTTGGGTGATGGCCATAATCAGAAACCACATGCGCGCCAACACCGGGCATTACGCCAACCAACTCAAAACGCCGCCAAATACCGGTAAACTTAGCCAAGGTATCGCGAATAACCCCAACAGGTACACCAACGACAAAAGCAGCCGCTCCAGCAGCTAATGCATTACGAACATTAAAAATACCCGGAACCGCCAATGACCACAATCCGCAGTTCTCTCTATTATTATATACAACAAACTCCTGCTTTTTATTTCGTACTGCCCGGTCGCGGGCCACCCAGGTCGCTTCATGCTCAATACCAAATTCCACACCTTGACGGGCACCCAACGCCAACCCCGCACACCGTTCATCATCAGCATTAAACACAACAGTGCCATCAACCCGCGCTACATCAATAAATTCCTGAAAGGCCGCCACAATATGGGCGAGATCGCGATAATAATCAAGATGATCTTTTTCAATAGCCGTGACAACAGCAACCGAGGCGCTGATATGCCGCATGTTGCCTTGATGCTCGCACGCCTCAACCACCAACCACTCTGAATTTCCCACACGCAGATTGCCATCCGGGAAAGCCGGAACACGTGAACCAACAATGACGGTTGGATCAAATCCGGCCGCTTCCAAAATTAAACCAATCATCGCAGTCGTAGTTGATTTTCCATGAGTACCAGAGACCGCAATAGTTTTATAAGAACGTGAAAGTTCACCCAAAAACTCCGGGTAACTCATCTGCAACACCCCAAGCTCACGTGCACGCACGCGCTCCGGGTTATTTTCACCCGCAGCCGGCGTGTACACCAGTAGCTGTGCATCGGACGGCACATTTTCGGCCCTATGGCCCAACACCACAGCAACACCACGTGCACGTAACTCCTCAATTATAAATGACTCTTCAATGTCCGATCCGCTCACGCGCACCCCAGCCGCCGCTAACAATTTGGCAACTGCAGAAACGCCAATTCCGCCAATTCCCACGCAATGCGCAGCGGTAATATTTTTACCCTTGAAATTCATAGTTTTTTGCCGTATAGTGTCAATAAAGAACTCATAGCGAGTTTCGCTGAANNATCGCCAGTAGGACTAACATAAAAATTAGCATCGGCCGATTCTTAAAAAATGAGCGCAGTGAGCCTTTTTCCGGGAAACTCGCTATGAGTTCAACCTTTCTTAATACTAGCACAATATGGTTAAAAAACAAAGGCCATGACCATCCTTTTGCGCCGCATTATATTCATTACTTTCGTTGTTGTCTACTTTGTCACCACCACGGCGGTGTTGTTGTATGGTTCGGGATACACATTTGGTGTGTTTGACGGCGTGTTTACCAAAACCGGTATTCTGTTTGTTAAAACAGAACCAAAAGACGCCACCATTTTTGTCAATAACATTATACGCGGAAATAAAACGCCGCGCCGTATCCCACACTTGAAACCCGGCCTGTATCAAATTCGCATTGAATATAAAGGGTACAGCCCGTGGGAAAAAACCCTTGAAATAAAAGCAGGTGAAACAACCTTTGTAACTGATGTTGTGCTCTGGAAAAAAACACTACCGTCATTGGTATATTCCTCTGACGTGCCGTTTGAACTTCTTGCCGATAATGACAACGCGCTACTTGCTCATGCAACGTCGTCTACGTTTGAAATTGTTTCATTAGCAACAGATGACGAGACGCCACACACGTGGTACAGGTCATCCCGCACACAACCCTTTGAACGGACCATTATTCTCTCACCTGACAAACAACGCGGTCTGGTAACGACCTATAATCTGGAAACACAATCGCTGGATGCCACCATTATTCCTTTTTCTGATTCTGAAAAACAAATTGCAGTCGCCGATTATTTTCCGCCTACCACAACCAAAAAAATAGTATGGCATAATAACACCGGCTGGCTGCTCTTTATTGAAGATGCACAGCAACGTATCTGGCGTTTTAACGTCCTTGACCATTCGCTCAAATACCTGGCTGACGGAACACTTCTTGGAGTTGATGAACCTCACCTCTATCTTCTCAAACCGCACCCGGAAACAGACAAACACCGTATGGTATTGGTATCTTTTAACATGACCACGGAACGCGAACAGATAATCATTGAGTTTGGCGAACAAGAAACAATAGAATATGTCGCATCACAAAAATATCTGTCATTGCTTAAAAATACGCGTGCACAAAACATGATGCTTTTTAATGTTAAAGAGGAGCACCTTTCCGCCTTACCGCTTCAAGATACCGTAACGCTCGTCACTTCTCCGGATTCGCGCGTGTATGCCTATCACACCCCTCATGAACTGTGGATAACGGCTTATGACAAAGAAAACGTACTCTTGTGGAGAACAAGTGAAACAATTCGTGATGTTTCATTCATAGGAAAAAATAATTATCTCATAGTACGCACTGATGAAAAAATGCGCATCGTTGAGCTTGATGTACGTGATGAAGTAAATATGATTGATATGCCCTTTCCATCTCAAACAAGCAAACCTCTCATCAATGATAATGGCGATGAACTTTTTGTTTCTTCTGTGCTCGGTACGCAAAAAGGCATTTTCCGTCTTGAACTTCGCTAATTAAAAACGAGGGGTGGTCAGTCCCTCGTGGAGCGCTTCAGTTGAAGTGCTCTTGTTTTTTTAGACCTTTTTTTGGGCGAACCCCACTACTCGCACCAGTACACGCTGCGCATAGGCGCGCCGCGCACACTCCCGTGCTCCTCCACCTCCTGGCTGATGTCTATGAGCGTTTCAGCACCCCAGCGGCAGCTCTGACCTCTCCTACAGCCCGTGTTCTGCTGATCCTGCAGACATGGCTGGCACATGCCGGTGTAAGGCTCATCATCCATCTGGAAGGATGGCACGCAGTATGCGCCGAACTCCGAGCCTACGCAGTCGCTGTCCTCATTGCAGCAACCCATGTGAG
>DNQG01000061.1 GCA_003501255.1 Candidatus Magasanikiibacteriota bacterium | reverse complement strand
CTGCGTTGACAGCGTCAGCGCCTAATGATGGCCCAACTGTATTTGTTGAAATAATAGAAATCGGAACCGGAAGAGCACCGGAGTTTAGACGACCAACAAGTTGCTTCGCTTCTTCAGGAGTAAATTCACCAGTGATAATAGCATTACCATCAGTAATTTCCTGTTGTACAACTGGAGTTGAAATTGGAGCTCCATCTAGATATATAGCAATTGTTTTTCCAATATTTTCTTTTGTTAATTCTTTAAATAATTTGCCTCCTTCAGAATTAAACTCTAAAGATACGATCGGTTCACCCGCAAGTTGCGTACCACCGCCCTGACTGAACTGAAGAGTCGCTTTTGACAGATAACGACCAGTTAATTTTGTATCAACATAATTTGGATCTTGGGTCGCAAGTCCTTTTGGNNCGGTTCAGAAACACCAAAAAGATTAACACGGCGTTCAATAACGTCGCGAAGAGCTTCCATTGATGATTTTATATCAGCATTTGCCACAGCACTTGTGTCGGCATGATAGACCAAATAACTACCGCCAGAAAGGTCAAGCCCCATACGAAATTGGTGCTTAGATTCCTGATTCATTTGAGATGTATAAATGAAGTATCCCAAAAGGACTCCCAATGCCAACATAATAATCGCTCCGATTCGTACTTTCAACATATGGCAAAGATTCTATACTTTTTTTTGTGAAAATGCAATTCCCCTCCCCGCCTCGCGCTAAGCGTGATGACCCTCCCCAGAATTGGGGAGGGTTATGGATTTGTGTGGGAAAAACAAAAACAAAAATCCCTTGCGGGACTTTTGTATTAGAAATTATTTAAGAGTAACTTTACCTCCCGCTTCTTCAATCTTTTTCTTCATCACCTCTGCATCCGCCTTCTTCACGCCTTCTTTGATGGTTTTGGGCGCACCATCCACAAGCGCTTTGGCATCTGCCAAACCAAGACCCGTAACTTCTTTGACTGCCTTAATAACGGCAATCTTGTTGCCACCGGCACTGGTTAATTCAACGGCAAATTCGGTTTTTTCTTCTGCAGGAGCAGCACCGACTGCCGGAGCAGCGGCCATCATCATGGCAGGAGCAGCAGCTGAAACACCAAACTTGTCTTCAAGGATTTTAACGAGTTCTGAAAGGTCAAGCACGCTCATTTTTTCAATCTGTTCAACGAGCACTTTGAACTTTTCAGGAACGACTACATCCTTTTTCTGTTCATCGGTCATAAAATTATAGTTATATTTATGTCGCTTATGATTTCTGTTTTGCGATAGCGTCAAGCACTGTCACGAATCCACGCTGTGGACCCGCGAGTATGGTCACCAACCCACGAAGCGGGTTGGCAATGGTGCCAACAAACTTGGCGAGCAGCTCTTCCTTGCTTGGTATTGCCGCGAGCCACTTCACATCATCTGTTGTGATGAAAGCTCCTTCAAACACGCCGCCAAAAATGGATACCACGGTATGCTGTTTGGCAAACGTGGCGACCACTTTTGCCGGACCCACTTCATCCTGTTCTGACCAAAAAACACCAATGCCGCCCTCAAACGTTTTGGGGTCAACCGTAAAACCGCGTTCTTGAAATGCACGGCGCAACAATGTTTTTTTGGCCATGGTGCTTTTCACACCCTGTGCTTTACCTTGCTTTTTCAATGTCTGCGTATCATTCACGGTGAGACCTTGTATGTTTGCAAACACAACCGCCTTGCTGTTGTGCAACGCACTCCCAAGTTGTTTGACACTATCTTCTTTGAATTGTCGTAACTTTGCCATAGATTTTCACGAGACAAAAAAGTGGCTTTTTAAAGCCACAGACCGAGTGTACACCAAATCGACCCTTTTTGACCTCAAAAGACACTTTTTTGGTATACCTATGCAGCGTTTACTTTGGATTTTCCCTTATTTTGGGCCCCAAAAAGCTGCAGTCTGTGGTACTATTCTTAGTATAAAACAGGTCGATTTTTTTGTCAAATTATGTATTAAAAAACCCCGCTATAACTTCTTTACACGCGGGGCTCTGACCTCCCTCTCACCCAACGGCTAACATTCCCGCATTGGCCTCCAGACGGACCATTCCGGCACACACTGTTTCACCTGTTCAAGCGTCTCGAGCTCTTCACTGTGAAACGTAAAACATAAACCAAGAGCAGTTATGCGGTAATTTGCCCGCACCACTTGGGTGTCGCTGCTCTTTTTACGCGTCAAACGCTGCCAGTAGGCCATGCGCTCCAAGACAGCATTCTTGCCGTAACATGCGTGTTTCAGTGTGGACCCTATATCTCGAGAGATTTTATCGCTTAGACCAAAACGCTCTTGCACGGTACGGATAAGCGTCTCGCCTGCCACCCACCAACTCACAGGGTCTCTTAATTCGTAAGCAATACATCCTAGACGATACAGGTTGTATCTGTTCACAAACAATCCACCAAGGCGCCCGTCACGTGCACGGTGTGACTCCGGGTGCACATACGGTATGTGCACTATATCATGAGCTCTCGGCAGCCATGTAACTTTAATATCGCCGTATTTCGGCTTCAACGAAAAACACACACCTTGAAGCCGATACAGCCACGCTCTCATTGAACTCCCATTGGTAAATCCGGCGATATGTTGCGCAAAGGGATCGTCCAGCCAAAAAGAATGGCCGCTGAGTCCATTATACGCGATACGCGCGCGGTCAAGCATATTTACTTTGCGCACCAAAGCCAGACGGGGCGCTTCACGTTTTATTTTCAGATGTTGGTAGAACGCCGTTCTGGCCTCTTGTCCTTTTGTACTAAGCATGAAGCGGCGGGGTTTTGTCGCGTTGACGCACGCGAGCAACCCAGAATCCATCTCATACTTAAGCCAGCCTGCCAATCCTTCCGAGCGGGCGCGGTAATGCTCAAAAAGTGAACCGCGCGTTTCATCGCTCCACAGCAAATCATGCACGGTAAAAATGCAATCCACCGGCAGACGCAGGAAGAGCTCTTCCCGTAGCCGACCATACAGCCCTTCTGCAGGATGATAGAGCATCTTCCTCACCTTTGTGTTGATTGTGGAAAGGAACTATATATATGAAAGACGAAAAGAGCCGAATTGTCAAGCCACGGGATTCTCTGTTACGCTGATTATTTTACCCAAACCGTTTTATATTGACAAATTCCGAAAATATACTTGACTCCTTCATTTTCAAGTGTGTTAACCAACAGGTCTGATGCTTTCATGTTTTTATTTTACATAATGTTCTTTAAGATATGCAATAATGTCATCTGATTCGTACATACTCACGTTGCGTTCCGGGTCAACCAAAAACGGCACTTGCTCTTTACCGCCCAGCTCAAGTAATTTTTCCCGCTGCACCCGGCAGCTTTTGGGACATGAACGAGAAATCCAATCAATACAATGGTCAGAAAGAAACTGGCGCACTTTAGCACAATAGGGGCACTCCTCTTTTTGGTAGAGTTCAATCATATTGGTTACTGAAAAATTAAATGGTGTACATATATAAAATCATCACCGGTAGGGCCTTCTAAAATTTCTTGCCGCTCCTCTTTGAAACGCGGGTCATTTTTAAATATGGTGCGCACCTGACCGAGCGCTGTAACAATGTTGTGCTCATTTTCATTCTGCGGCTCTGCCACCATCTGTATAGTATAAACATCTGTTATACCATAGTCAATAAAAATAACCGGCTCAACATTTTGCGCTTTCAGATACTCCGCAAAATTTTTAATAAGGAACACCGGCAACAGATGGTGTGTGGCGTAGCGTGTGCTAATCCAAAAACGCGGCACCCAGTCAATACGTTGGTCCATAATCACCAGTGTGGTATTCAAGCGTGTAGCACCACCTCTCCTAAAGCCGGCCGGCACTTGTTCATGTTGCATTTGCCATGTGTTCACTTGTGCGCCCTTCCACAGCGGGACCTCCAAATCCGGCACTGCTCCTTTAAACAACGCATCAACCCGGCGATAGAGAGCATTATATCCTCCCGCAGCAGAGGACATGTACAAACTCTGGCTTGTTGCATAAAAGATAATAGCGATAACCACAATCGTTGCCATTGCTAACCGTGGCTGACGTATATAACTCCATCCACGATACAAAATGCTGCCGCCGGCTAGCGCCAACAACGGTGTCCAGATGGTTAAAAAATGTTTGTCAGTACTTAAAAAAGGTGCTGTGAATTCCAGTAATACTACATAGACAACAACAATTAAATCAACCAGCTGGCTGCGTTTTTTGCATGCCAGCCCGATACTGGTCACTATACCAACAATACCCACGGTAGTCATGAACCAGCCAAACGATTCAGTAAGTTTAACCCAAACTAGATACAGATGCCGGAATGCAACACTGCCTGCGCGTCCGGCAATTAAAGCGAAATCAGCCGGCTGCATGCCAACCATGCTTGAAAGCGCGGCGTCAAAATGACCGCGCGTTTTAAACATCATGATGTTATATATGACAACCGGCGTCGTTATGAATACGGCGGTGCCGATACCATACCACAACCACTTGTTTTTAAAGGCGTTACGATACTTCCATACCACCAGTATTGCGAAGAGCGGCACTATAAAAAATATGGTATATTTTGTTATTACCCCCAAGCCCAGTGTTATTCCCCACCACAACCAAGCGCGATTATTACCTTGGGACGCACGCACAAAAAAATATAAACTGGCGATAATAAAAAAAATAACAAGACCGTCAAACAACGCCAAACGAAAAATCCAAACAGCACCGGGGTATAGAGCCATAAAAAACGCTGCACAAAGTCCCGCGCGTTCATCATTAAACAAACTACGCATCAGTAAAAAAATACCTACAATGCTTAAAAGTCCCACTGCTACAAATGGTAATCGTAAACCCATGACACTATCGCCAAAGACACGCACACTCACCCACTCAAATGCAAAACCAAACGGCGGATGATCATGAAATGACAGTGACTGCCACCACTGGCGCGTCTCAAACCACTGCACCGGCGTTGTCTGCCTGTCATCGCCCAAAAAATCAAACCAAACTTCCGCGCGTGCGGCGTTAAGTGCTTCATCGTTGGTGAGATCAGGGCGGTCAAGAAATGCAAAACGCATTAAAAATGCTACAACGAGTATAGCGCATAATATCCATAAGGTACTTTTTTGCTCGGATAATAACTTCATACTACTTAAGCGATGATCTTGCGCGGAGTGTTTTATGATAACGTTGTGCAAACCGATGCGCTTCATCGCGCACCTGAATAAGGAGTGGCTTGTGTTTACTCACCCATTCTGCAAACTCCGTAGTTGTTGGTTTGTAGCTAAAATCATTATGCTTGCGCTCTGGGCCTTTTGCAATACCCACTATAGGGATGATTATGCTGCTCTCTTGTAATACGCTGTGCACTGCATTTAGTTGCGCCGAGCCGCCATCAATTAAAAAAATATCTGGATACGGCCATTCAGGATGTGTGAGGCGGCGTTCCAACACTTCTTTAAGCGATGCTGTATCATTTGAGCCAACAACGGTCTTGATCCTGAATTTTCGATAGTGCGATTTAACCGGCCCTTCTGCATTAAATACGACCATACTTCCTACCATGCTGGTACCGGAAATATGCGCAATATCATAACCCTCAATACGCAACGGCCTTTCCGTAACTGTGTCTTCTGTGAATTCTTTGTTGATAAGCGCAATATCTTGAATATGCTGGAGCGCCTTTAATTGATCCCGCACGCGCGCGGCTTCTTCATAATCATGAGCAAGCGACGCGGCGCGCATATCTTGTTGCAAACGCTTAAGCAATATCTTTTTCTTGCCGCCCAAAAATATAGCAAGCGGCGTAATGACGCGCTTCCTGTAATCACGGCTTGAAATTTCACCCGTGCACACACCCAAGCATTGCCCCATTTGGCGATAGAGGCAAGGACGTGATGCTCCCGGCATGCACGTTGAATAAGAAAATAACTTACGCAAAATCTTTAATGCTTTTTTTAAACTAGTGCCCGAGGTGTACGGCCCAAACACATACGCGAATTGTCTTTGGCGCGACGGTATGAGCTCATGCCCGCGCACGGTTTGTATACGTGGATAAGCATCTTTGGTAACACACACATAATTCCAACTTTTGTCATCTTTTCCTTCCACGTTGTATTGCGGTTGCAATTCATGAATGAGATTGGACTCCAAAATGAGCGCCTCAAGCGCTGAATCAGTTGGTCTATGTTCAACACGCGCAACTTCATGCATCATCTGCTCAATGGGGCGGCTTGTTCTTTGCCCACGAAAATAACTACGCACGCGCGAGCGCAGATTAGTTGCTTTGCCGACGTAAATAACCTTTCCGTGTTTGTTGTAGAAAAGATAAACGCCCGGTGTTTCTGAAATGGTGTTAAATATGATTTTCATTTTTTGAGCACTTTCTTCAAATAATACCCCGTATACGATCCGACATACCGCGCCACATCTTCCGGCGTTCCGGCGCACACAAGCTCCCCACCTTTGTCACCACCTTCAGGTCCCAAATCAATGAGCCAATCAGCTTGTTTAATAACATCCAAGTTGTGCTCAATAACCACCACAGTATTTCCACGGTTTACCAATTCATTAAGCACATGTAATAACTTGGCGATGTCATCATAATGCAAGCCAGTTGTTGGCTCATCGAGCAAGTATAGCGTCTTTGAGGTTGAGCGCTTGGCAAGTTCTTTAGAAAGTTTAATACGCTGCGCCTCGCCGCCGCTCAAAGTGGTTGCGGGTTGGCCAAGCGTTAAATATTCCAAACCAATCTCATTTAATATCTTGAGTTTGTCATAAATTGGTGGAATATCGCGAAAAAATTGTTCGGCCTCTTCTGTGGTCATGTTCAAAACATCAGAAATATTTTTGCCTTTGTAATGCACTTCCAATGTTTCACGGTCAAAACGTTTTCCTTTGCACACGTCACACATCACATGTACCGACGGCAAAAAATGCATTTCAATTTCAAGTTCGCCTTTACCTTCACAATTTTCACAACGCCCACCAGGACGGTTAAAACTAAAACGACCTTTTTTGTAGCCACGCACGCGCGCTTCTGTAGTGGCAGCAAACAAATCGCGGATTTCATCAAATGTTTTGGTATACGTTGCCGGATTGGAGCGCGATGTCCTGCCGATAGGTGACTGGTCAATTAATAAAATCTTATCAATGTGGTCCAGCCCTTTAATTTCTTTGTGTTCACCAACCGTGTAGGTGGTACGGTGCAATTTGTTTGCAACAGCTTTGTACAGAACATCGTACATAAGCGTTGATTTGCCCGAACCGGATACACCCGTGATCCCCACAAACCTGCGCAACGGAATATCAATGTTAATATTTTTTAAATTATGTTCTTTAGCGCCCTTGATCTGAATCTTTTGGCCGTCTTTGTCCACGTTGCGACGTTTTGTGGGGACCGGAATTTTTTTCTCACCCCGCAAATACTGCGCGGTCAATGATTTTTTATTTTTCAAAAATTTTTCCAGCGGCTCTGACGCTACTATTTCGCCACCATGCACACCTGCACGCGGACCAATATCCACAACCCAATCGCTTGCCATAATGGTCTCCTCGTCATGCTCAACCACAATAATGGTGTTGCCCATATCACGTAATTTTGTTAGCGTGTTCACGAGTAACGCGTTATCGCGTTGGTGCAAGCCAATGGTTGGCTCGTCTAACACATACAGCGCGCCAACCAAATTAGTCCCCACTTGGCTTGCCAAGCGAATACGTTGGGCTTCCCCGCCTGAAAGCGTGCCGGCCTTGCGGTTTAATGTGATGTAATCCAAACCAACGTTTGACATGAACTTAATACGATTGTTGACCTCGCGTAGCACAGCTTCTGAAATCTCAAGTTGTTTTGGTTTTAATTTTTTGCTTTCTGACAGCTCGGTAATAAAAAGAAACGCTTCAGCCACAGACATTTGCGTTATCTCAAAAATATTTTTCTTATCAATGCGCACGGACAAAGCATTTTTATTTAAACGCTTGCCGTCACACTCTGGACAAACTTCTTCACTAAATAATTCTTTAGTTCCTAAACCATTACAGTATGTGCAATAACCATACGGACTGTTAAAACTGAACAATCGCGGCTCAATTTCCGGAAAACTAAAACCGCACTTGGGGCACGAGTATTTGGTGCTCATGACCTGATCTTCTTTACCCGGCTCCACAATAATACACAAACCATTACTCAAATCTACCGCGGTCTCAACGGCTTCAGATAGTCGTTGGCGCTCATCCGTCTTGGTACCCACCACCACGCTGTCAATAACTACGTCAATACTATGTTTTTTATATTTGGTTAAAATAATTCTGTCCTTGAGCGATTTCATTTTGCCATCCACGCGCACTTCCATAAAGCCGTCATGATAAAAATCATACAGCATCTGGTAATATTCTCCTTTGCGGCCCATGACAACCGGGGACAAAATTTTAATTTCTTTACCATTCTCCCGGGTAATAATTTGGTCCACCATTTCTTCAACGGTCATGCGGTTAATTTTTGTTCCGCAATCCGGGCAATATGGCGTGCCCACTCGTGCAAATAACACGCGTAAATAATCATAAATTTCTGTTATGGTTGCGACGGTTGAACGCGGGTTAGCGCCGTGTGCTTTTTGATCAATGGAAATGGCTGGCGATAAGCCCTCTATTTCATCCACATCCGGCTTTTGCATTTGGCCCAAAAATTGCCGCGCGTATGCGGATAACGACTCAACATAGCGACGCTGGCCTTCCGCAAAAATGGTATCAAACGCAAGAGAGGACTTGCCCGAACCGGATAAACCCGTAAACACAATCATTTTATTGCGCGGAATCTCAAGGTTTATATTTTTGAGATTGTGCTCCCGCGCGCCTTTAATAATGATTTTGTCTTGCATAGTTACGTACCAACTCACCCAACTGTTTGCACGTAGCATTCCCTACATGCAATTTTTTTATATCCCCAACTCTCCGGATAGTATGTCATCACTGTCTTGCCACACATTGTGCAGACAATTTCACGCGGATCAACAGCAAGCAAATACTTGAAACGCAGACGGTTACGGTGATCAGGGTAAAGACGTGGCAATGGAGTGTTATGTTTTTTATAAAATTCCATTTCTTGTGGAATCATTTTAAAAGGACGATTGGTTTCACAGCACAATAAAACCTGCTTAACACTATCAACGGGGGCGTCAATCAATTTATCAGGAAGCAATGCTGTAGATTTTCCATCCGGATGACCATGCGCTTCATCTTCCCACATATAACCTGCACGCTGCGCATCTTCACGTGACAATTGCCAATAAAACGTTGCCAGTGACACATTATAACCCGTGTATGTCATAGCACGTGGTAAACGTCCGTATTCTCCGCTCTGTTTCATGCGTTCAATAATTTCTCCTTTCAAACGCTCATACTCTTCTTTGGAATATTCCGTATTCAAAATACAATATTGTTTTTTTCGTAAACCAACACAACCAAAACAATTTTCACATTGATAACATTGGTCAAGATATTCGCAGTCGCTACAATCGGCAGAATAAAACGCGTTGTGCACATTATAACAATTGAGACCCAAAATTGTATTAGTACAAAGTTCTCCGTTACCAACACCTGAAGCGTACATACAATCTTTCATAGCCAGACCACGCGTTGCATCAAAACAATTTTCCGATTCAGAAAGACCAAAACCCATAGTACATGCATGGCATTTCTCCAAATAATTACCCACACAATCTTCAGTTTCAGCGTTCCAATCCACCGGATGTGTAACATCATTCATGACGTGTGCTTCAAATTCTTTCTGCAATTTTTGAATAGTGGCATACGAGGACAAATCTATCGAGTTTACTTTTGCTTCATACTCTTCTTTTGAGTATTGTTTATTGAGGAAGCAATATTTTTTGTTACGTAAATTCCAAGACATAAAACAGTCGGAACAGTTACGGCAATCAAACAAAAAATATGAATCTATGCAGTACCGAGAATTTACTGCGTAATGTAAATTGTATGAATTGAAACAATAGGTGCACCAGTAACACTGCTCCAGACCAAAACAAAAAGTCACATCAATAGAATCTTTAACACCTAAATTGCGGTATGAATAATGCAAATTTTCGCAATCAACCATGGATCGGCTTAAATAACAATTTTTACAGCTCCAAGCATCATCACTATAATCACAATTCATTGTTTTGGCATCACCCACCATGTGGGGGTGTGGAGTTTTAGACTGTAATTCAACAAGTTGCTCAAAAAACGAACGTGTTTTGTCATACTGCATGCGGGGCGGTTCCCACGCATCAGAAAACCAGTGGCTTCTTTTGTACACGGGGAATCTGGCGTCTTTTGGGTAAACACTCACAATGGTTTCCCCGGATAAATCACAGGTGCGCACATGAAAATTACCAAACGTCCAAAATGCAAGGCGCTCACGGCGGAGGCACGTCAAGCATAAACTGCGCGCAGGAAGACGCAGCTTTTGCGCAAGTTGATTTTCGTGTGTTTCTATTTCAAATTGATTTTTGCATTCAGTGCACTGTGACA
>DNQG01000039.1 GCA_003501255.1 Candidatus Magasanikiibacteriota bacterium | reverse complement strand
ATTATACACCACTTTACAAAACAAGTATAGCAAAAAACAATATATAAAACAAAAACGGCCAGCTTCCCTGCCTGCCAGCAGGGCGGACCGTTTTTGTTTTATCCTACCGTTACCTATTCAGCAACGCTCTGGTCTGCGGGCCTACATAACCAACCGTAGGAAGACTATTGGCACGTTGGAATGCCTGAACAGCTTGTTGGGTATGAGGACCAAAGTTACCGTTAGGTTCAAGAGTAAAGAAGCCAAGGGTCTTTAGTTTCTGTTGTAGGGCTTTGACTTCATCGCCTTGTGAACCGGCAGAAAGGAAGGATTTGATGGTTAAGCCAAGATTGATCTTATCTTCTCCTTCAGGGAAGTCAATATCACGAGAGACCGGGATAATAGCGCCCCAGGAATAGCCAAGGCCTAGGAAGTCGCTTTCTGAAGGAATCCAGCGCTTTACTCCGTTTTCAACAACATATACTTTGGGATCATCAATGTATTTAATGAGTGTTCCTTCACCTATTTCAGAGGCCCCTGTGGCGACATAAACAAGACGGTTGCCTTCCGGGTAGTCAGTGAGATTATTGACCACCTCTACGTTAGTCCATGAGAAGCCAAAACCATTAAAGTCCTTCTCTGTTGGGATGACGCGGCGTTCACCATTGTTATCAACAAGGTAAACAGCAGGGTCATCTGAAGAGCGGACCAGGCGGCCTTCTGGGCGTTCTGTTTCTGGGGTAAAGTTGAGGTTTTCCCCTTCTGCAATCACTTCAGTGTCTTCAATAACTTCAATGTCATCCCAGTTAAAGCCAAGACCTATAAAGGCGGTTTCTGTGGGTATCCAACGGCGTGCTCCGTCTTCAATAGCATAGACCTTAGGTGAGTCAGAGTATTTTACAAGACGTGTTGGGGAAACTGCATTAGGTCCTGGCTCGGCAGCGGGGGTTGTTGAGACCTCTGTTGGAGTAGGAGTAGGAGTAGGAGTAGGAGTAGGAGTAGGAGTAGGAGTAGGAGTAGGAGACGGGGTTGTGGGAGCAGGAGTTGACTGTGGAGCAGGGGTTGTTGAAGGAGGTGTGGCTCCACCGCCGCTACTGTCAGTGGTCACGGCACTGGCGGCTGACGCGGCTGACTCACCTGCCGTGTTGATAGAACTAATTTTGTAGTAATAGGTAGTATTGGACGTAAGACCGGAATCATTATAGGTGGTTACTGCTCCAACCGTTGGGTCACTTCCACGGCGCGCAAAACTGCCATTGATATTAGTGTCACGATAGATGTCGTATCCAGTCGCACCACTGACCGCAGTCCAGTTCAAACGCACCTCTGTGGTACCCAATGACGTAAGAGCACTAAAAGATGGAGTTGCCGGAGCGCCGGCATCAGTAGGCGCAATAGGAGCAAATGCTGAAAAGTGTTTTGTTTGCGCGGTCAAAACCTTATTGACCGTATCAACCGTAGTGGCAAGCGGTTCCCAGTCCCCCATGGTTTCATCCCATACCGCAAGCACAAGCTTGCTTGCGTCAGAAAGCCCTGCTGCGGTTACGTCAGCATCGCTATAGGGCAACTTAATGGTAGCGCCTGCCGCATCTGACGTAAGGTCGGAAATTTCACTGCCCGATGAATTTTTAGGCGTAATCTCACAGGCAGAACTTCCTACAATTGTTTTACCTGCCGTTGAAACGGCAAATTCAGGATTTTTTTGTATTTCAACGCTACCTGCGGTCTCATCAGTGGTGGAAAGAACGCCTTCCGGGATATTGACCTCAAAGCCGGAGCCGCACGTAGTATCCTGAATAATGCCACCAGTCGCTGGCGTCATTGCTTGGCGTGAAACCTCGGTTGCCGTAAATCCACTGATACTTTCACTCAAAGAAAGCGTCGCAGTAGTCGGACTTGGTGTGCCACTGGTAACCGTAATGGTTGTGGCTGCCGATTGTTTACCGGCTCTACTCTTGGCGCGCACCGTCCAGGTACCATTGGGGAAGGACATTATGGCATTGGCCGTTGTCGTGGCGGTTTTGTTCACACCTTGGACCAACGTATTGTTACTGCTATCAGTGGCGATAACTGCGGCATCTCCGGTATAGTTAGCCCCGTCCAGTTGCACGGTAAAGGAAACCGATGCCGTAGCGCGCGTGAGTGAGCGTGTAGTAAATGAGGCATCTGCGGAAACTGTAATGATCTCGGCCGTGCTTGAATCAATATAACCATCTTTTGTAGCACGAACACCGTAGGTACCGGCTGGCAAAGTAACACTCACGTTGGCGTTAGAACCGGAAGCGCCTGATGACGAAATAATAATGCTGTTACCGTTGACTCTATTCGTAAAGTTAACACCCGCACCTGCCAAATTGCTTGAACCGTCAGTAACACGACCAGAAACCGTGTATAAGGTGCCTGGAGTAAGTGTAACCGCTTCTGCCTCGCCTGCGTCAACCGTAACACTCTGGGAACCAATAAGCCCGAGAGACGGATTGTTGCAACGCACCGTGTACGTACCCGGCGGAACATATAGTGTGTACGTACCGCTGCTGTTCAAACCCGTGCCAAAACCAAGACCGCTTGAATCGCGAGCATCGCAGAATGCGTCAGTAACCGTACTGCCCAACGTAACGGTTATACTACCGGGGTTACCCATGGATAAAGTGATATTGTTTGTTCCAGCTGCCGCAACCGTAATACCGGTTACCGGCGTTAAGTCACCGCCGCCGGGCAAAAATCCTCTGCAGCTATACCCTGCTCCGGCTTTTACCTTAAGCGAGAATGAGCCATCTGACCCGGAAACCGTGCCATTACCTCCGCCGACCGTAGGACTAAAACAGTGAATTTTAGCGCCTTGCGTTGCGGCATTATTCTTTAAAACCGTACCTTGAATAGTGCCAAAGTCAGCGGCCGTTGCACGTAAATCCTTACCAGAAGCGCTGCTGCTTGTTACGGTAACAATAGTGCATGCAACATCGCCATACGCGCCGGCATTGCCCTGCACACGCCACGTACCTGCTTGTACGTATAGGGTGTAATTACCTGAACTGTCAGTTGGAGAACCAACAAATACGCCATTTGTTGTAAAACTTGTACACGTATCACTTGCGCCTACCTGTTCTGCGTGCACAAAACCGTACTGAATGGCATTGCCGTTTTCATCTTGCAACTGTCCGGCAATGGTAAGACCGGTTTTTGCCATTCCAATAGAAAGACCATCACCAGTCAACAAAGTACCATTCTGGCTGACATCAGCGGTTGCGTTGTTGTCAACCGCAGCGGTATTCGCTACAACCGTAACTTCAGTGGGAGTACCGCACGCCATACCCGGAGCGCACGCGTTGACACGATACGTACCGCGCACAACGCGTAAGACAAAGGAACCATCGCTCTTGGTTTGAACAAATGAACCGCCCATAGCCATTACGTTGCCGCTGCCATCAAGTCCTTTCCCGCCTGAAGGAAAAGCATCAACAAACACATTGGCAATGCCACCGTTGCTGCCGTCAACCACCTTACCGATAATCTGATAGTCAGTTGTCAGAAGCGTAAAATTCAAGTTGCGATCAGTGCTTGTGGTAATTATGGTCTGCGGCGGTGGCGGCATAAAGGTAAACTCCGGAATGGGAGGCGGACCGCCTGCCTGAAGCGCCTCACGCGGAATGGCAGGACCCAAACCGCATTCAAAATTGGTGTTTTGCTTTAAACGAACGGTCGTAGTGGCAATACCGGCAGAATTGCTGGTGATTTTCTTAACAATAGGAGCGGAAAATTCCGCGCTGCCCGGAGCCATACAGAAAATGTCCATGTCAGTGCTTGCCGGAGCACCCGTAACCGTAGTAGTTACGGTAACACCGCCAGCGCCCCCCAAACTTGCAAATTTAAAGTCAATACCCGTGCGTGCGGTTGACGAGACAGTTACTTCTTGAAATGACAAACCGCCGCCGATGTCTCCAAACGTTGCAGGGTCAGCAAAAATACCAACACCATACTGTCCGGCTGATAAACCGCTAAACGTATAATCACCTGAACCATTGGTTGTTGTTTGCTGACGACCTGCCATAATGCCGCCCGTTCCAAACCCACCGCGCGATTCCATAAATACGGTTACACTCCCAATAGCAGTATCTCCTCCTGCACAACGCCCGCCCGATGTTGAACCACGGCATATTCTACCTGCCATACTAAAACCACCCGGCTGCTGCAACATAAACGGTGCGGGCGATATGGTTTCAAGCAAGGAACCCGCGGCATTTTTAACAATAATGGACATGGTTTGGCTGCCGGTTGAAGAAGCAGTTACCAGGCCTGAAAGTTCAAAGTGTAACTGATCATTAGCTGCCATGGCAGTACCGGAATGATTAAGCGTGAGGGTTACGGTACGTGCTACCGTGCTTGAAGAAACTGCGCTGACAAAGGTGGTGCCAGGTCCCTGACCATTCAAATCACGGTTAATAAATGACGTGGACGTGGGGGTTGATGTCACTAAACCAACACCAAAGCCAGCAGGAAAGGTAAGAATTAACTGGGCGCCGGTTGTTAATGCTGTTGCGGTTGAAAACGTACAATCAAGGGATGTTTCTGCATTGGCAAGCAAAGAACGTGGCGCACACTGCTGTGGCCGCTCACGCAAAGCGCCTTGATCGCGCTGGGAGAAGTCAGTTGTTTCAAAACCACCGATAGGCCGGGCGCCTGTGCGCGCTGCGTCAAGCACAGTGCCGCGCGCTACATTGGTGGTGCCGTTTGCCGTTGTTGTGGCAAGACCACTCATGTCGCGGACATTGGTTACAGTTACCCTAAACTCCTGCCCGGTTGTAAGCCCCAAACCTGTAATTTCAACAGAAGATGCTTCAGCGCGATACGTTAGAGTCGCATTAGCCAAGTTTACGAGCGTATTCAATGGACTTTCAATGGCAAAGTTTGCCGTTGTTGTCGCATCAGTTGCATTAATCGGCTGATCAAACCGTATCCACAACTTAAAGTTATCAGCTTCAGCATACTGCACCGTAGGCGCCACCGCATTGTATGTCTGGTTTACGGAGGTGAAACAGCGTGTGGTAACACCTAATGCACTAAGCGCATTACCCATTGTATCGCTTGCCGGCAGTGTGCCACCGCTGGCAGCAGTCGGGATACGAACACAGTATCGCGCATTTTGCGCAAGCAAAAACTTCAAACCAATATGCAAACCACGCTGCATTTGATCATAAAATAGATTAACATTGTCTGTATTGTACACCGTGTCACCATCATTTTCCGTACCACTTGAATCGGCATCTCTAAAGAAACGCACGGTTGTTGTTGACAAACGGGCGGTATCCATTTCCTTGGAGAACGTAACTACCACTTCAGACAAACTCCGCTGCACACCGGTTGAGCCCTGCGCCGGAACCATGTTGATGAACTCCGGCTGTGAAGAATCAGCCGCGGCGCCGGTTCTGAAAAAGAGACGATAATCAGGCCCGCCGCCATTAAGAGGAATACTATTTGTATTGGTAATGGTATTCCTCATGGTGAGCGCATATTCAGTGCTCGCAGTCAAGTTAGCCGCAGGATTAATGGTTAATTTGCGCGCTGTACCATCCCAGGTCAGTGTACATCCGTCTGAGGCACACAGGTTGGCACCTGATGGAGCGCCAGCTGATGTTGTTTGCAACACCACATTATTGGTACTCACCACTGAACCGGCGCCGCTCGTTGACATAACACCGCCCGTGCTCAATGGAAACATGATAAAAATGTTGCCGTTAATAGGGAATGTTTGGGAACCAATTGCAGGAACACTGGAAACTATAGTGGGCGGGGTAACATTGTTGTTTGCGTCAAACGTACCGGTTCTAAAAACCGTGCTGCTTGCCGCGGCAAGCGCATTGCCTACCGTATCCGTAATATTGGTGGTTACGGTAAAGGTGTACCATGTTGATGTGGCAAGGGGAGCTCCACCAAAACCAAAAATCTCACACCGCGCACGGCTTCTATTATCAGGGAATACCGCTGTGTTGCGGCACAAATTGGCACCGGCAGGGGCGCCGATTTGTGTATTACCCGTGTTGGCCTGCAACGTCATGTAAGCCGCAAGCGTGGTGCTGGCCATGATGGCTTCATTCAAAGTAAAATCAATAAATGCGTCAATAGACACGTTTTGTTGGTTATTAGGAGGACCAAGGGCAGAAATGGTTGGCACTACAGCATCTGCGGTACCGTTAAGGTCAACCGCAGTTGCTCCGTTTGCTTCTCCAAGGGAGTTAAAAATTTGACCAGCCGCGGCAGCTATAGTCCATACACCAGCACCACCCGTGCTAATGGCAGCACCGCTCACGCGAACAATAGCGATATTGGTAGACGTAACCGTGCTGTGTGTTACTTCCACAATGCTACGACCGCTGCCGGTAGAACCTGCAAGCGTAAAGTCACCTGCCACCAACACGCCGGCGCTATTATCAGTAAAAACGTTCTGGTCAAAAGTAACGGCAATAAGATTGCCATTATATTTGACTGAACTGATGGTTGGCGCTACAGCAAGCGCCTTGTCTGTGCTCAAAAACAAAAAAGAGAATACAAAAAATATTCCCAATAAAAAACTAACTTTTTTAAAGTACATAGGCACTTTTTCTTGAGCGCGAAGCCCAAACATGTTAATTGTTAAAAGAAACAAAAGATTTTGTTACTATTAAAAGTATACCACACAATTAACAACTGTTTAAATGGGCTGTGGATAACTTATTCAAAAATAGGAAATTTTTTAACCAGCTGTGTTTTTGACCACCACGCACCAAGCCCCCATACACGGCCGGCATGCATCATATTAAGCCCTATCATAAGCAAGGGAAACATAATATGTTCATCCAAAAATGGATTGTGTTCCGGCGGTATAAAACCGGCTGTGTACATAAACGCATACATCAGCACGCCACTGTAGGTGGCGATGCGCATGCCCATACCCAACATAAAAGCAAGACCTATAAGCAATAAGCCGAGCATAAACAGCCAATCAACCACAGCAATGCCAGCAAGCGATTGATACAACTCGGCAAACGGCCCTTTGGTCGCAAACTTTAAGAACCCTTCCGTGGGTGAAAAGCCGCTCAACCAACCTTTGCCCGGTTGTGTTGAAAATCCAAGCGCAAACACTTTATCCAAAAACGCCCACAAAAAAATCCAACCAATGCCCAAACGCAGAAGCGCAAAGACATAGTCAACGGACTTATGACGCATATACGTATGATTAACGGGCGTAGCGCCCTTGATGAGGAAAATTACTGAAGTTCCACGAGAGTTTCTTCTGAAAACGATTCGTCAAACTGCCCTTCCGTCAGATCAAACCCAGAGTCAGAACCGTACGCTTCTTCAAGCGCTGCTTGATATGCCTCCGCGTCAAAGCTGCCATCTTCACGGATGTAATCCTTGAGCGGAACCGGCGCGACTTCAGAAGGAAAATCCTGATATTGTGTTGGATAATAAGACATGGTACGAAGACGCATAATTGACCACCCTGCAAGCGCAATGGAAAACAGAATAGCCAAAACAAATACAACCACCATAACAATTTTGGTTGCGTGCTCACCGCTTGAAACCGTAACGCCTTTCTGACGGTCAGCATCAAAACCAGCTCCCGTGGTGTAAGCAATGGTACGATAAGCATGAACGTAAGCAAGCCCCATAATGGGCATGGTGATGAAAATGGCGGCTAAAATAAGAAGGAATCCAATCACAAGCAATATAATTCCAAGCGCGAGATTGCCCGCCGTCAGGGTAAAGCCGCCAAAAAATATGAACAAAAAGCCCACAAAATAACTTAAATTAAGCAAGCCAATAAAAACACCAAATAGAATAAAATTCCACTTGGTGTTTTTGGTGAGCTTGCTACTTACACGGAACGCATCGCCAATGGAGATTTTTTTGTCAACGAGTAAATAGGGCACAAACAGGTAGCGCACTGCCCAATAAATACCGGGCACAATAAACAAAATCATACCGGCGAGTATGAGCAACCCATACAGTAATACACCGCCTACATAGCGCCAAAACATACCCTTTACACGGAAAAGATCAGACACAGTGCTCTTTTTTTGGTCGCAAAAATTAAGAAGAATCTTAATGAACCCGATGCCCATGATGAGTTGCAAAATATAACTGACTATAATCAAAATGAAAACGAATATCTGAAACACCACATATGCCGCATTTGAGGAAGGGTCTTCAAAAAGAAAACCGCCGGCAATAGAAACAAGAGAGGGCAAAGAGGCAACAACCATTAATAAAAAAATAATCCCAGCTAAAAACAAAACATTATGTTTCCATGTCTCCCAGGCAAAACGGAGCGACTGAAAATAAGAAAATTTTGCGGTTCGCATAGATAAGAATAAATTTGAATTATTGCCACTATTCTACCATAGGCATCGGCAAAGCACAAAGTAATTATCAACAGGGTGAGAGGGTGAGATGTCTTGCCGGGCAGTTTATTCAAGAAACAAAAGCGCAAACATGATAACAATACCAAGCACAAACAGTATAAGCTGNNAAAGCGCCACAAGAGCGCCAACAATGGCGCCAAGCGCCGTCAAAAAATTGAAAAAAAGCGCGCGTTTTTTGGTAAAACCGCCATGCAACAGCACCCCAAAATCCCCTATCTCTTGAGGAATCTCATGCAAAATAACGGCAATGGTTGTGGCAATGCCAATCGGAATGCTCACGAGGTAACTCGCGCCAATAATAAGACCATCAATGATGTTGTGGAAAAAATCGCCTATCAAATTCATAGTTGCGATAGGCCTTTTCTCTTGATCACAACCCGGCTCATGGCAGTGATGCCAATGAATGATCTTTTCAAGAAAAAACATAAACACAATGCCGCCAAGCACTGAAAGAGAAATGAACAAGGTAAAACCGCGTTCCTCCACGGCTTCAGGCAATAAATGCAAAAAAGCGTCGCCCAAAATAGCGCCGGTTGCAAAACTTACGAGTAACAAAAGAACATTCTTGAGTTTTTCAAGTTTTATGGCAAGGGCCAGTATGCCAATAAGTGATAAAGCACTCACAACCAGCACACTTACTAAGGCATAAAGCCAAGTGATGGACATAACAATAGTATATCGTAAAAAAATAAAACCCGCTAGTGCCTGTTGAAATGAGCACGCGGGTTCCTCCAAATAAACCCCTCCCTGCGCCAA
>DNQG01000022.1 GCA_003501255.1 Candidatus Magasanikiibacteriota bacterium | reverse complement strand
GGGAACAAAGTTCCCTCCACAACAACTGAACGGGTGACCAGATACATATTAATTTCATCGCGCGTTGCCAGTTTGTTTTGTACCAAAAGATCGGCAATGCCTTTGAAAGTAATACCTTCAGGCAACATAAGTTTAAACGGTTCAATAGTACGCGCGCTCGTTACTGTTTCAAGCACGCGGGTGGCCGACATTGAAGGTGAAAGTGTAAAACGTCCTGCGGTTATGGTGCGGTCTTTGCCAGCTTGTGTGGCAAGACGTTTAAATACAAATGCATTTTTGATGATGCCTTGTTGCTGCAATTGGTCAGCTACTGTATTAAGCGTGGCACCTTTTTCAATAGTAAAAAAAATTTCAAGCGGTGCGTCCGGATGTGGCGCCTTTAATTGTACGCGGTACCACGCAAAACTGGCAAAACTAAACATAGCCACCACGATAAGGAGGCCGATGAGCTTTTTCATATACTATTACTATACTGCGCACAGAGACGGTTGTCCAGCACCATAGTCGCATTTGACAGCAATTCGCATTTGACAACAAAAATAAAAAATGTTCTTATTGAGTAAGAGGCCTATTTGAGGGAGGTTAACATGCCGCGAGGAACTACAACAGAGCGCCCGTTGGAGGGGCTGGAACCAAGTTGCCCGCAGTGCAGGGAACAGTGTGGCGTGTCATCTGATTTGTTGCCGGATGAGGACGCGCTGCCGCCCGATGAGCTGTGGGCCGTAACAAGCATCGTCACCACGCTTAAGATCCGCCGGCAAGAGCGCCGCACCCGTGCCCGTTGGCTGGTTCTCGTCGTCCTGCTTGCTGTCTGGGTGTGGTCAGTGCACGCAAACTTTGCCGTCCCGCACGGTACCATACGGGACGCTTGGATGAATTACGTGACGCGATGTAGTAACACCTTGCTGGAGCTGCGGACAACGGTCCCCGAGTTGTTCTCCTTGTGGCTGGTCGGCCGAACGTGTGCTTTGCTGCGCGCGCCCGGCCTTTTTTTACAATGTTATTTTAAGCGCTTGAAAAATTTTTCTTTGGGCACATAAATTTTGTTGCGCAACATAAGCAGTATGAGCGCTCCTACAAATGTAAAAATGCCCACAATGAAAAAGACAATATCAAACCCAAATTTATTTGCCATAAATCCTCCCAACGCTGCTGCTGCCGCCATCCCCAAACCGTTACTCACATCATAAATGCTCCACTCAAGAGCCCTGCTCCTTTTGTCTAAATGTCTGCTAAAAATAGAAAGCCAACCAGGGTAAGCCAATGCCGCGGCAAAACCCAGTAGAGCTTGTAATACATAGAGGTGCCAAATCTGGTCAACAAAGGTGTACGCAATATAACCAAATCCGGTTATGATGGTTCCCAGCATCGCGGTAAACAAGTCGTCTTTTTCAGATGCTGTTCTATCAATGTAAATGCCGAGTGGTATTTCAATGAGTGATTTAAAAACAAGATAAATGGCGGAAGCAATACCCACGGTTTCAATAGAGGCGCCTTGTATATCCCCGGTAATAAAGACAGCAAAAATAGGCGCCATGAGTTGGTACGACGACCACACAATGAAATCAGAAATAACAAGGAGCTTGACAACGATGTTTATTTTGTAATTTTTTACAGAACGAATGATGAGGCGCGTTGCGAACATAGTATCTTTACGAGTTCAATACCGTATAGTATACCACGTTGGCATTTTATGTGCGAATATAATACTTATGAGCGACGCAACACGTGGCTCAAAAGTTAACGCAGTGACCCCACCGGGAATCGAACCCGGATTCCCAGGATGAGAACCTGATGTCCTAACCATTAGACGATAGGGCCGCTTGACAATTTTTTTTGATAGAGTATACTACTTATGTATACCTACGAAAAGGCATCACTGCGTGGTTCTGTCCCGCAGTAGTGCCTTTTTATTTTTATACTCTAATTTTTCCTGTAAGCTTGCTAGAAATCTCAATTCTCCACGCGCAGCTTGTTTGAGTAATTTTGAGCATCTAATTTTATAAGGACTTAATACTCGTGCCAGTTTGTTGTGCTTGTAAAGATGATTAACTAGGCAATAAAAATCACCGTCACTGGTCACCAGTATTGCTTTATTTAATTTTTCAAAATCTATCATGGTTTGTAAAACCAACTCTGCATCAACATTGCCTTTTATTGTTCCATCTGGGCCGTGCACTATTGGTTTAAATATAAGNNGTGTAACCAGCGCTGGTAAGCATTGTATAGAGCGCTTGGTTGGTGGGTACATAACCCATGAACATGTAGGCTACCGTGACCCCATATTTCTCTTTCAGGTATATTCTGAATTTTTTGTAATCAAGCTTCCATCCCAAACTCAAAACTCCTAAATAAAGATTTTGAGTATCAACAAAAGCGTAATTTCCCTCCTTTTTCATATAGGATAAGTGTAACAACCCAAGAGTGATTTGTCAACTTAAGCACACGGTTTNNGGGCACAGAATATGGCCTTTTCAGGATAGTCGCTAGCGCCGCGAAGCACTATTTTGGAGAGCAAACAGCGGTATCAGAAGCAAAGCGCTATCCTGAAAAGGCCATATTCTGTGCCCTGTTCACTGTTGAAAAAACCATGCCACAAAACGCAACCTTTAATACGCCTTTGGCCGAACGCATGCGTCCACAAACCATGGACGGTTTTGTTGGCCAAGAAGAAATCGTCGGGCCCAAAACCGTGCTCCGCAACCTTATAGAAAACGGGCAGCTAAATAGCATTATCTTGTGGGGCCCACCGGGCAGCGGTAAAACAACGCTCGCACATATCATCGCACAAACAACAAAAGCGGATTTTATCGGACTCTCCGCAGTCATGGCCGGCAAAGACGCGCTACGAGAAGCCATAGAACGCGCCGAGCAAAACAAACGTCTTGGCCAAAAGACCATTGTGTTTTTGGATGAGATTCATCGCTGGAATAAAGCCCAGCAGGATGCGCTGTTGCCTCATGTTGAAAAAGGGAGTATAATTTTAATAGGAGCAACAACAGAAAATCCATCATTTGAAATAAACTCCGCCGTGCTTTCTAGGAGTAGAGTTTTTGTACTCAAAGCACTCACATCACAAAACATAGAAGCGCTTATCACGCAGGCGCTTAAAGATAAAGAAAATGGTTTGGGTCAAGAAAATATAAAACTGGAACCGGAAGCCCTCACGTTTATTACAGAGCTTTCTTATGGCGATGGTCGCGTGGCGCTCAACACACTAGAAATGGCCGCGATGAGTACAGCGCCCAACAAAAAAGGCCAGCGCATCATCACATTACAAATTGCAGAACAAGCTCGCCAACACAAAGCACTGTTGTATGACAAAGCCGGCGATGAACACTACAATATTATTTCCGCGTTGCATAAATCCATGCGCGGTTCAGATCCCAACGCATCACTCTATTGGCTTGCACGAATGTTAGAAGCAGGGGAGGATCCGCTCTATATAGCACGGCGTGTTATTAGATTCGCGTCAGAAGACGTAGGCAATGCATCGCCGTACGGCCTCTCATTAGCCGTTGCCGCGTTTCAGACAGCTCACATGCTCGGTATGCCGGAGTGTAATCTCGCGCTTGCGCAAGCTGTTGATTATTTGGCACGTGCAAAAAAATCAAACGCACTCTATGCGGCGTATGGCAAAGCGCGCAAAGACGTTCAAGAATTTGGCCCGCTGCCCGTGCCATTACACCTTCGTAATGCACCCACGCAACTCATGAAAGACCTCAACTATGGCAAGGACTATATTTACAACCCCAATGTGCAAGGTCCTGTACAACAGACCTATTTGCCTGATAAACTAAAAGGCAGGGAATATTTTACAAAACAACAAGGGGAAACGTGGAAGGATTACGAATAATATGCCGCGGGAAACACCACCATGGGTTGGAAGTGATTTTGAGCCCCCAACGTATAAACTAAAAAAAATTGATGAGCAGAGTCCTGAATATAAGGCATCTTTAGAAATCACACGCTCTGCCAATCCAGTTGTTGCCGTGTTTGGGCTATCTGTGCTGGAAGATGTTGAACTATATCGGAGGAATATAGGGGTTGATTATTCAAAAACAGCGGCAGAGCAAAAAATAAAAAAGGTGCTGGGGGCTTCCCGCGAGGAATTTAAACGTTTATGTTATAGTAACAAGACAAACCATGCCACTGCCGCATTTTTAAGAGAGGCCATGCATGATCCGCATCTTGAACCTCAATTTAGAAAAATAGGCAGTTATCTGTTCCCTGAGCTGGCTTTTCAATTTGTCCATCGCATTTCCTATAAATTGTATGAAGAATTGCTGCGTTGGCGGCAGGAAAATATGCGGCAGAAACAAGAAGCGTTTGCTCGTGAATTACCTGCTGTGCAGGAAGCGGTTTTTTTACGTATTCAAAGAGGGATGGATAAGGGCACGTTGCCCATTGACCAGCGGGTATTTGAAAGGAGAATAAAAGGAACGCAGGTATTTTTGGTTGATGGGCTTGAAATGGAACTGGAAGGGGGTTATGGCGGAGCTTTTTACAATGAGCAAGGGGCTATTTGTATTGGTGAAAATGTGCCGTTTTCGGCTCGTGAAAAAACTTTAACGCATGAATGGCTCCATGCATTTTCCGGAAATACGCTCGCAAGCCGCATCTTTGAGGAAGGATCGGAACAAGCTTATACCATGGTGAGCCCTTTGCGGCTTGGTATGCATTTTAAAGACCGGGAACGTTATCAAAGCTCTTCCCGCTTTTGGTGGCTTAATGAAGCAATGACCGAGTCGCTTGTTATGAAATTATATGAAGACGAACCTACTGGCCAAAAGCCGGAGTTTTCATACGTGGATGAGCGAGCGCTTTTGGAAGCATTCATGGTACGTGGTAAAAAAGAAATTCCATGGAATATCTTGGTAAACGCCTATTTTGAAAATTATAATCCAACTTTGCTGGATACCTCAACCCAAAACACCAGAGGCACAGGCGTGCCTGCCTGGAAAAAATTGACCACGTTCGTTAGTGAAGCATATCACCCGCGGTTTTTGGTAACGCTTGATAATGTGGTTAAACAACATGGCGCTAAAAAGGCGCTTGCAATAATGCAACGTAATAAGGGGCGTACATAATATGAATATGAGTAGAGAAATACGCTTTGGGCCCTTGAGCCCGGGAGAATTGGAAGAGTTAAAGCGCTTGCGTCGTGGGCAAAATCCAAGAAAATACGGCCCGCCACGACACCAGCAAGATGAAAGGCCGCATGTGTATGATCATAGAGATGATACAGAGCCGGAAGAAACACCGCGCGGTCACGTTGAAGTTGAAATTTTAAATGCATCTGAAGTACCTCCGGTTGGCAGCGGCGATTCAAGTGGTGTAGAACGTGGCAAAAAAAGAAAAACACCAAGACCAGAAACAGGGAGCACACCAGATCCGGTTCCTCCGGTACCACCGGTTGCGCCAACCGGTGAACGCCGGTCAAAACCGGAATACGAAGAACCGGAAGATGATGAAGACCCCGCAAAAATAAATTACGGCCCCAAAGGCAAACGCCGTGCAGCGACACGCACTGGTAAACGCCTCAAAATAGAGGTGTAATTCTTGAGAGATTGTAAAAATTATAAGGAGGGTTATGCAGGTTTATAAAACAAAAGCACGAAAATTTTCAGGTTCTGATTTCCGTGAAGTGTATACAAAAGCGTGAACAAGGGCACGCGCAATCATTTCCGTTCCCGCATACAGCCACCTGTGGAAATTGCGGTAAAAAAATGTATTCAATGGCAGATCCGTCCGTCACAAAACGCCCATTGTGGTGTGATGCGTGTTTTAGAAAAATTTAATAAGTTCATTAATATTTGTCAATACCTATTTTAGAGCATCCCAAATTTTTTCCTCATCAAAACCCCATTCCATCATCTTTTTGAAGATCTTTATATTAATGAACTTGTGCAGATTGTATTGAATGGTATATTTTGCTTGCGTGTTCTGATGTTTCACCAGGACATGGCTTCCTTTACCAACATGACAGTCAATACTAAGCCCCAGTTTTCGACACGCTTTTATCCATTGTGCTTGTGTGATGTCTGAAAAACTGTGGCTAGACATACACGTGCTGCTTGAGTGTTATCGGTTCATTGTCTGCGCGCAGCACAGTGTCATTACAAAGATGTGGTGGAATTTCAAAATAGGCAAAAACAGCATCGCGAATCGTTGACGTTACTTCTTTGGTGTTTTTCCCGCCTGTTATTATTCCATCCACATTAACCGATTCAGCAACCCAAGAACCATCCGGATAGTGTTCAATCTTAAATTCGATTTTACCACCTAAATGTTGGATTTTTTTTTTCATTGCTAAAATACGCAGGTCTGTATCCTCGTTAAAATGATACCCCCATTGGCGTAGTTTTTTGGCTGCCAAATAAATTGTTTTATTCAATAGACGCATAGATTAATGTGATGTCTTGTATGTTTTTATAGTACTTTAAAAAGTAGTATTAGTCAATAGAATGGCGCTCTTCTACTTGTCGTCGTGTTCCGTTATTGGTATGGTCGTTTATCCCACTCTATTGTTACCATTCTTATGTCACCGTCTATCACTTTAAATTCCACTTCAACACACAACAAAACAGACAACAATCCTGCTGCTTTTTCCGGCCACTCAATTAGGGTAATCACACACGGCTGCCCAATATAATCTTGTACGCCAATCGTGCGCAATTCTTCAGTGGATTTCAAGCGATACGTGTCAATGTGGCACAACAATTTTGAGGCGGTACCAGTAGCAGACGCAGAAGCAGGCAGCGCATAGAGATTCATCAACATAAACGTAGGACTTGTAATATCTTCACGCACACCCAACCCAGCAGCCACACCCTTAACAAACACCGTTTTGCCCGCGCCCAAATTGCCGCGTAACAAAACCACATCCCCACCGCGCAAACCGGCAGCAAACGTGCGCCCCAATTCTATTGTTTCTTTTTCAGTTTTTGTGGTATACTGTTCCATATGAACTTATAGTGAGTTTTGCTGAAAAAAGCCGGAACTAATTCTCATATATATGCGACTTATCTATACTACCTGTCCGTATCCTGAAGAAGCGCGCAGTATCGCCAAAAAGCTTGTGGAAGAGAAAGTGGTGGCGTGCGCAAATTATTGGGTCATCAAATCTTTGCATATTTTTGAAGATACTTTTAAGGAAAGAGATGAGACCGCACTTCTTTTGCGTGTTGCCGTTTCGCGGCTCAATGAAGCGCGCACGCGTTTGCGTGAAATGCACTCCTATTCAGTCCCTGCCATCATAGTATTAAAACCAGAGGCGGTCAATAATCATTATATGCAGTGGGTGCATGAATGTTGCGGCAGCCCGGAAGAAAAGAAAGAGACACAGGACCAGTCGTCATCGTTATGAATTATTTCCAAAAACGTTTTACACCTTCACAGGCGGACGCTGTTCGTTTTGAGCACCCGGGAGCAAAATCATTTGTTGATAATGAGACAGGTGAATTTCGTGACAGTTGGCGCATTTTTCGTATCATGGCGGAATTTGTTGAGGGCTATCAATTTTTGTCAAGTTTTAAAAATGAAATTACCATTTTAGGCAGCGCACGGTTGCCGGCTACCAGCGTATACTCAAAAGAGGCGCATGCTTTAGGCCATCTTTTGGGCAAAGGTGGTTATACAACCATTACGGGTGGCGGCCCGGGCATTATGGAAGCTGCAAATCGTGGCGCGTATGAATCAGGCGGTGAGTCGCTCGGGCTCAACATCCAGTTGCCGTTTGAACAGCGCACCAACCCGTACGTCAAAAAATCAACCGCATTTTCTTTTTTCATCACGCGTAAAGTCATGTTGACCGCGCCGTCGCAGGCGTTTGTTTGTTTCCCGGGCGGTTTTGGCACGCTTGATGAATTTTTTGAAATAGCCGATTACATTGAATTGGGTTTTATGATGCGCACGCCCATTATTCTTTTGGGAAGCGCCTTTTGGAAACCAGTGCTTTCTTTTTTGGAACACGGAGCGTTCAAACAAATTCATGCGCTTAAACCAAAAGATTTGTCCATGTGTCATATGGTGGACACAGCGCAAGCAGCGTTTGATATTATTAAGACAACACAAGATCAGGGCAAGGAATGTATGCTCGCGCCCAGTTTGTTTCAGTGTGATGTCAATGTTAACTGGCGCATCTTCCGCATTATGGCAGAGCTTGTTGAAGGATTTGAATTTTTGACCGGTCTTGTTGAGGATGTTACGATTTTGGGCACCGGGCATATTAAGCAGGGGAGCCCGTATTACAAAAAAGCTCGCATGTTGGGTAAAAAATTGGCACAACGTGGTTTTAGCGTAGTAACTGGCGGCGGTCAGGGTATTATGGAAGCCGCAAGCCGCGGCGCATTTGAAGGCGGTGGAGAGCCCATCGGCATCAATACGCAAGTCAATTACAAAGAACGTATTAATGAATACGTCAAACGCTCCATAGCTTTTAATTTTCCCTTTACCCGGAAATTTATTTTATTGGCGCCATCAAAAGCATTTGTATTTTTTCCCGGCGGCTTTGGCACCATGCATGAGCTGTTTGAAGTGCTCACGCTCATGGAAACCGGAAAAATGGAAAAAGTGCCGGTCGTTTTGGTGGGAAAAGCATATTGGGAGCCGCTAGTTGCTTTTATTCGTGGAATGTTGTGTAAGAAATTCAAAACCATTAATGCCAGTGACTCCACGTTGTTCACCGTGGTTGATGATATTGATTCCGTTGTCAAATTTATTGTGCGCGATCGTGCGCGCCATGGGCGCGCACACAAAAAAGCAGTGCGTTCATAATGGTAAACATTCCATATTTTCAATTCACTACCGTGTACCTCGGGCCCATCCCTATAAAAGTGTGGGGGTTATTTGTGGCGTTGGGGATTGTAGTGAGTTTTTTTATTTTACAGCGCCAATGTAAAAAAGAAGATACAAAATATAGAGAGTTGGTAGAACGTATTTTTTTTGTTGTTGTCATCAGTGGTTTTATAGGCGCACGGTTGGGGCATGTTTTGTGGTATGAGTGGGCATATTATAGTCAGCACCTAGCGCAGATTTTTGCTCTGTGGCGCGGCGGGTGGTCATCGTACGGCGGATTTATGGGCGCTGCCATAGCGCTCATTTATTTTCAAATGAAATACAAAGGTGTTGACTGGAAAAAATTGTATGACCGGTGCGCGTATGCTTTTGTCTGGGGCTGGTTTGTGGGACGTTTGGGTTGTTTTTTAATTCATGATCATCCCGGTCGGCCATGCCACGGTTGTTTGCTGGGTGTAGAATATCCTGATGGGACAGTGCGCGCGGATCTTGGTTTATATGACGGCTTGCTTGCACTTTTTATTGGTGTTATACTGGTAGTAGGCAAAAAAATAGGTTGGTTTAAAAAAACGGGTTCAATGGTAACAACCCTTATTTTGGGTTATACCATACCGCGTTTTTTCCTTGATTTTTTAAGAGCAGCGCCGAGCGACCTAACGCCGGGAGACGCGCGTTATTTTGGCTTGACGCCGGCTCAATACATAAGTGTGGCTATGGTGCTTGTCATTGCATACTTTCTCATATTAAAAAAGAAAAGGGCTTGACGTTCCTTTCCTGTTTGGTGTAAACTTGAGCTCGTTGGCTTGAAGGTTAATATTCACAGATCATGGAAAAAGAAATCAAAAAACAAATCCGTTCGCGCGTTCATTGGAAGCTTGTGGGCATTGCGGCTCTTTTTTTAATTGCGCTTGCGTATTCGTTTCCGGGCTATTATAACCGTCTTGCTGGTGCCGTGGATTCAAAAATGGGTATTTCCATCCCCACGTTGACTGAACGCTCGTTCCAGTTTGGTTTGGATCTGCAGGGTGGTGTGCAGTTGATGTATGATACAGACACTTCACGCATTGCGCCCTCTGAACAAGCATCCGCGGTTGAGGGTGTGCGTGATGTCATTGAGCGCCGTGTGAATGCGCTTGGTGTTTCAGAGCCGGTGGTACAGACCAACAAGTCAGGGCTCAACTATCGCATTATTATTGAACTGCCGGGTGTTACGGACATCAAGGAAGCGCTCCGCGTTATTGGTGAAACGCCAACGCTTGATTTTAAAGAACAAAATACTGAACCATCGCGTGAACTGACAGAGCAGGAACGCAAGGACATGGAGCAGTATAATAAAGACGCCGCCAAACGCGCGCAAGAGCTGTTGGATGACCCCACTGATTTTGCGGAGCTTGCCAAAAAAACATCCGAGGACTTTAGCACGCGTGAAACCGGCGGTTCGCTTGGGTATATCGGGCCGGATAACGCGCACTATCGCAATTTGTATACATGGGCGCAGGGCCGCAGCACAGGTGAAAAAGGACTGGTAGAAAATGAAAATGGATGGAGTATTGTGCGTATCGGCGGGAAGCAAGACGGGGCAGAGCGTATAAAAGTGCGCCATATTTTGGTGTGCTATGTGGGATCTGCCACGCAAAATTGCGATAGTAAATTGAATAAAGAAGAAGCTCTTCAGAAAGCGCAAGAACTCAAACAGCAAGCAAAACCAACAAATTTTGCGGCTTTGGCGCGTGAATTTTCTGATGAAAACGGAGCTCAAGAACGCGGCGGTGATTTGGGCTGGTTTAGCAAAGGCGCTCTTGTCCCAGCGTTTGAGACAGCGGCTTTTGCCCTTGGTCAAGATGAAATTTCAGATCCGGTTGAAACCGAGTTTGGGTATCACGTTATTTACAAGGAAAATGCTACAAAAGAAGAATATCTGCTTTCACATATTTTGGTGAGCAAGCGCAAACCAGAGGATATTGTGCCTCCGCAGGAAGAATGGAAGAGCACTGGTCTGACGGGCAGTTATCTCAAAAATGCGCGCGTCAATTTTGATCAATACACAGGCGCTGCTGAAGTGGTAGTTACCTTTAACAGTGAAGGAAAAGATTTGTTCGCTGAAGTTACCAAGCGTAATTTGAAAAAACCGGTTGCTATATTTTTGGATGGAGTGCCCATTAGCATTCCGGTGGTTCAAACGGAGATTTTGCAGGGTGAGGCCATTATTTCAGGTAATTTTACGCTGGAAGAAGCGCGTGAACTTGCGCAGCGGTTAAACGCCGGTGCATTGCCGGTACCCGTAACACTGGTCGGTCAGCAATCAATTGGTGCATCTCTTGGCAAAGAAGCGTTACAGAGAAGTTTGGTGGCCGGCGCTGTGGCGGCTCTGGCTGTTGCGCTCTTTATGATGCTGTATTATCGGTTGCCGGGTCTCTTGGCATCCGTTGCGCTTATCATTTACATGGCTCTCGTGTTGGCGGTGTTTAAGCTCATTCCGGTTACGCTGACCCTTGCGGGCATTGCCGGTTTTGTGTTGTCTGTTGGTATGGCCGTGGGCGCGAACATCCTTATTTTTGAGCGTCTTAAAGAAGAATTGCGTGAAGGCAAGCACTTAAAGAGCGCCACAGAAGAAGGTTTCAAACGCGCATGGACATCTATTCGCGATTCAAACATTTCAGCGCTCATCACGTGCGTGCTTTTGTGGTGGTTTGGTACGAGCATTGTGCGCGGATTTGCCGTTACGCTTGCCATTGGCGTGCTTTTGAGTATGTTTTCCGCCATTGTTATAACGCGGGCGCTCATGCAATTTGTTGAACCGTTTGTGGCAGACCGTGCGCATTGGTTATTTCTGGGCCGTAAAAAATAATACACGTATGCTTTCTCCCATAATCAAATTCAAAAACGTATGGCTTACCTTTTCAGGGTTACTGGTGGCGGCGAGCGTTGTTTTATTTTTTCTTTGGGGTTTAAAATTAAGTATTGATTTTACCGGCGGCAGTTTTATACAGGTTGGTTTTCAGCCGGCTGTTATTGATAAAGCCCAGGTGGCGGATGTTCTTGAAAAACTCAACTATGGTCCTGCGCGCGTGCAACCCGGCGGACAAGACGAATACATTATTCGCATGCGTTTCTTGTCCGGTGAAGAGTATCAAACCGTTGCAGATACATTGCGTGAGCTGGCACAGCGTCAGGAAGGCGGTCAACTCATTGAAAAGCGGTTTGAAATTGTTGGCCCTGCCATTGGCAGTGAGCTGCAGAAAAAGGCATGGGGAGCTATTGTCGCGGTTTTAATCGCTATTGTGGCTTATATTGCATGGGCGTTTCGTGGTGTTTCAAAGCCCGTGCCGTCATGGAAATACGGTATTGCGGCTCTGGTTGTTTTGTTTCACGATATTGCCATCCCTGTGGGTATTTTTTCCGTTTTGGGCCGTTACTTTAACATTGAGATTGATATTTTGTTTGTTACGGCGCTGCTTGCAATTTTGGGCTACTCTGTGGATAACACTATTGTGGTCTTTGACCGCATGCGTGAACAGCTTATTCGCGCTCGTGGCGACAAAAGTTTTACGGAAATTGTTGATGCAAGCGTAATCCAGACCTTGGGCCGTTCGCTCAACAACTCGCTCACGTTGTTTTTGGTGCTTCTGGCAATTTATTTGTATGGAGGCATTTCAATTTCATATTTCATTCTCACCATGCTTTTTGGCGTGGTTATCGGAACCTACACATCCATATTTGTAGCCGGTCCGCTCTTACTTCAATGGCACCTGTGGACACAGCGCAAACGAACATCCCAATAAAATAAGGTTCAATGTTTTCTTTTTGAGGCAGTCCGCAGGCGTCGCGGCTTGGTCCCCGAAGGGGCGCGGCGCCGAGGACGGAACGAGCGCGCCGCTGGAGCGCGCGAAGTGCTGCCGAAAAAAGAAACATTGAACCTTATTATTTTTTCGTTCTAGCCAGTATTTTCTCTGTGTGCTATACTAGACACATATGACACTTGGAATTTGGATTGCCATAGCGTTTATCGTTATTTTGGTACTCGTAACAGTTGTTGCTTTTAGCTCGCACTTAAAAGAAGACAAAGTATGGCGTTGGCTTTTGACTATAGGGGGTACCGTGATACAAGCGATTATTTTTGGCGGCGCCTACTTTGCGGGTAAACAGGGCTGGTGGTGGATGTTTTTTCTCTTTCTGATAGTCAATATTTTCACATTGTACGAAGTTATTGTTCCTGATGAGTAATCAGGAGATAAACACATCTCATTTTTGAACACTGTAACAACTAATACTACGAACAGTGGCGCGTGCTTACAAAAATGTGCTATACTATGTATAGCACATTTTTGTATCCGCTATGTGAAAAGCGGGGCTTTTGATATATGGTTGATGAAATCCTTGCCGGCGTGCTCAAAATGCAGCATCTTCTTTTGGAAGGAGATTTTTTTGCGTTGTTTGTGTATCTTTTTAACCATGGCGGGTGGCTCTTGTTGTATTTTTTTCTGTTTGAAGCCGTATTCCATTTGCATCACATTTATGATGTCCTTGAATTTAAGGCAAAAATGAAATGGGTTTTTTTGGCCATTGATGTTCCCAAAAATAATGAACAAACGCCCCGTGCCGCAGAAAACATCTTTGCTCACCTTGCCGGTGCGCACTCAACGCGTGACTTGGTTGAAAAATATTGGCTCGGAGAAACCCAGCGCTGGTTTAGTTTTGAAATAGTTTCTGTGGGCGGCTACATTCAATTTGTGGTGGGTACGGAAAAAAAACATCGTGATTTGGTTGAGGCCGCCATTTATGCACAATATCCTGATGCTGAACTTACGGAAATTGAGGATTACTGCAAATGGGCGCCTGGGCATTATCCGCATCCGCAATATAAAATATGGGGTCTTGAATACAGGCCGGTTAACAAGGATTACACCAACTCCATCAGAATGTGGGATGATTTTGAAGATAAAGTAACAGGCACCTACAAAGACCCCATGGCTGCGTTGTTGGAAAATTTTACGCGCATTGGGCAGGGGGAACAGTTGTGGATGCAGTTACTCGTGCGTCCTATTGGCCAGGCATGGGTTAAAAAGGGTGTTGAGAGAATTAACAAAATCATGGGTGTTAAGGATGAGCATAGCGGACATCAGTCCCTTGGTCAAAAAGCTCTCTCCGCTCCGCTTACGGGGCTGGAAATGCTTGCGCGGCATGCCATGACCGGTCAAGTGGGGGAAGAAGCTCACGATAATAAACGGCCGGAAATTAAATTTATGAACCCGGTTGAATTTGAAACCATTAAGGGGGTGGTGAACAAAGTGAGCCGCATCGGGTTTCATGCAAAAATCAGATTTGTGTATATTGCCGAGCATGGGGTTTTTAACAAAAACAGGGTGCACCACGGCATAACCGGTGCTATGAAACAGTTTACGGACGAATTGGGTAATGGTCTGAAACCGGACACCAAGCATACGCAGGTTACCGCCCATTATTTATTTGAGGATTGGCGTAAGAACCACAAACGCGGTGAGCTCATACGTAACTACAAGCGGCGCGATGTGTGGCAGGGCTATCCTCGTTTTATTTTGAATGTTCGTGAATTGGCAACCATTTGGCATTTCCCTATGCTTGAAGTTAAAACACCTGCTTTGAAGCGCAGTGAAGTGCGCACGTCGCGTCCGCCTACGGAATTGCCGTTTGAATTTAAAGGAGGGAAAATTATTGAACCGCTTACGTCAACGACTCCTCCACCGCAAGCCATTTTCAAAGGAGGTTTTGGGCCGTTCCAGAGCAGGACTGAAGAAGGTGGGGTTTCTTTGAGCGGGCATGGCGCTGGTCATGGAGGCAATGCAGTCGTGGAGCAGATGGGGCCTGTGGCAGCACATGCAGTGGGCGCGGCACAAGAGATTGTTGGTAAAATAACGCCTCACGGCGGTGGTTTGACTGAAGCAAAAGGTGCGCCTCCTGGTAATTTACCCTTTGTTGATTAGCTAATGCGATAATCTTAAAAAGCATGGAAGATACAACGCCGGAACAATCAATGCCAAAAGTGTTCATCAATCCAGAGATGAATGTTTTTGCGGCTACACGCTTCCGCGGCCAGCCGCGGCGTTTTGGCATTAAACTGGATGATCGCCGACGCCACATGTACGTAATTGGTAAGACCGGTATGGGCAAAACCACCATGCTTGAAAACATGATGTTAAACGACATCTATGCCGGGCATGGCATAGGTATTATTGATCCGCACGGCGATTCCGCTGAAAAAATTATTGATTATATCCCAACTCATCGGTTGAATGATGTGGTGTATTTTAACCCGGCAGACATGAGCTATCCGTTTGGATTTAATATTTTGGAAAATGTTAACCCAGACCACAAGCACTTGATTGTTGCCGGTCTTATGGGTATTTTCAAAAAAATATGGCCAGATGTATGGAGCGCGCGCATGGAATACATTTTAAACAACACCTTGCTCGCGCTGTTGGATTATCCGGGTAGCACATTACTTGGTGTGAATCGATTGCTTGCTGATAGATCGTATCGCAAAAAAGTCATTGCCAAAATTAAAGATCCCATTATTAAGTCATTCTGGACCGACGAATTTGCAAAATACAATGAGCGTTATCAGCAAGAAGCCATTGCGCCTATTCAAAACAAAGTGGGTCAATTTTTATCCGCTAATATCATACGCAATATTGTGGCGCAGGTTAAGTCAACCATAAATATTCGTGAAATTATGGATTCACGCAAAATTTTGATCATGAACTTGTCAAAAGGCCGCCTTGGTGAGGATAACTCGCGGCTTTTGGGGGGTATGCTCATTACCAAAATTCAGCTGTCTGCCATGGAGCGCGTTGATATACCGGAAACGGAACGCAAAGATTTTTTTCTGTATGTTGACGAATTCCAGAATTTTGCCACAGAAAGTTTTGCTCATATTTTGTCTGAAGCGCGTAAATACCGACTTTCCCTTATTATGGCTCACCAATTTGTGGAGCAGTTGGCAGAAGAAGTCGCGGCAGCCGTGTTTGGTAACGTAGGAACTCTGTTGTGTTTTCGTATTGGTTCACGTGATGCCGAGGCATTTGAAAAAGAGTTTGAGCCGGAGTTTACCTCTGAAGATCTGGTAAAATTGGAAAAGTTTAATGTATACTTAAAGTTAATGGTAGATGGGGTCGCCACCTTGCCTTTTTCAGCCACTACTTTGTCACCCATTGCGCAACGCACAGAAAGCACGGAAAAAGTCGTGCGTATTTCACGGGAGCGTTATGGTGTGACGCGTCAAAGCATTGAAGAAAAAGTCATGAAATGGAGCGGCATGGATTTTGAAAGCGTCCAAGAAGAAGAAGCGGAAGAAATAATGGCAGAGAAAAAACCTGTGGAAGAGCGCCCGGAGCCAACAGACGCGCACAAACAAAACAGAGAAAATTTTGACGCAAAAAAGAAAATGGCCAGACCCGCCGTTGCACCAGTAGGAGAAAAACCACGCGAACATCGGCCACCTGCGCCGCGGCCTGCTTCATCACCTCCTGCTCCAAAGCCGTCAAGTTCAACGCCCGTAGGAGAAAAACGCATAACACCTGCTGGTTTTGCGCCGCTTAATATTATGCAGATTGCGCAAGGTAATGAAGCATCTGAAAAAAAAGAAGAACAACCTACGCATCACATACCCACACTTACATCCGTGCAATTTGGCGGAGCTCCTGTGAATGTTCCGGCGCCACAAAAAGTGGCTACACCACCATCAGCGGCTCCTGCGTTAAAACCGCCCGCTCCTCGCACACCTGCGCCGGCGCAAGCCGCTGTCATAGCTGCAGATGGCACAGCACCAAAAAAACGTAAACGAAAACGCAAGAAAAAAACTGCGGGGGGTGGGAGTGGGGGCGGACCTCAATCACCATGGCCAAGGGAAATGGCATCGCGTTTTGAACCCGTAGTCGTTGATACAAGCAAAGCAGGAGAATTATCCTTAAACGTGCTTAAAGATCAGCAACATGTATGAATAGAACGCTTATACAAATTCGGTTTCCTTTCGTAGAAGGAGATGGTGGGGGCGGTGGCGGAAACAAAAATCAAGAAATCGGGGTAAAATTTGATGGTTTTTTTCAGAATTTTTTCTATACGCTTATTCAGCGCAAGAAAAAAGACGCGGTCAGTTTGGAAATGTCTTGCATTTTAGGTGTCATTAATTTTTTTATCGTGGTTCCGCCGGACATTGCGCAGACCGTTAAGTCGCTTGTCTTTTCTGTGTTTCCGGAGAGTAATGTTGATTTTTATAAAGAATTTCCCTATCTTGACAAAGTGGCCAATCAGGGAGTTGCATTTGATATTAAACCCATCGGTAGTGAGGCCTATACGCTCCGTACCTATCCCAGTCACAAGCAAATAGATCCTCTGACCGGTTTTTTCAATATTCTTTCTGCACTTTCATCTGATGATGCTGTTTTTTATCAAATTGTTATACGTGCGCTTGACGAGTCCGTGGAAGGAGCGGGCGGAGGCGGTTTTTATTCGTATTCTGAAAAAGAAAGTTTGGTGGAACAACTAAAACCAAAGTTTCATGTTAACATGCGACTACTTTTTTTTACCAATAATGCGCAGCAAGTTGATGAATATCTGCCTTCATTTGAAAATGTTTTTAGTGTTTTTTCAACAGAGCGCAACCGCATTAATGTTGAATTGAGTAAAGATATTCAAGGTGTGGTGGGCGATTTTTTCAATCGTGCGCTCAAAACACCCTCAATAATGAATACAGAAGAGCTGGCATCCTTGTTTCATATCCCGTCACCTGACAGTAAAGTGCGTGGTATTAATTGGTTGTATTCACGCCGCGCTGAACCGCCGCTCGGTTTGCCCAATCCTAAAAACACAACACGTGAACAGCTGTCTCTTTTTGCGGAAACAAACTTTCACGGTGAAATGATGCATTTTGGTTTTAAAGCGCCGGATAGGCGGCGTCATTTGTACATTTTAGGCAAGAGCGGTTCTGGCAAAAGCAAGCTGCTTGAGAGTTTAATTCTAGAGGATATTGACAGCAACCGTGGCGTAGGGGTTTTGGATCCCCATGGCGATTTGGTTGAAGAAATTATTGAACGCGTGCCGGAACGCCGTTGGAAAGATGTGGTGTATTTCAATTCGTCGGATCTTAATTATCCGGTTGCGTTTAATCCAATCATGAGTGTGAGCGCAGAGTTCAAGCAGCATGTGGCCCAGGGCATGATTGAAATTTTTAAAAAGTCATTTGGCGCGGACTGGTCGCCTAAAATTGAACACGTGTTCCGTTTTACCATTTTGGCTTTAATGGATTATGAAAAAGCGACCATCATGGGTATGCAGGTTATGCTCACGGACCGCAATTACCGCCAAATGATCATCAGTTATATTCAAGATGATGTGGTCAAGCGCTTTTGGGCAAATGAATTTTCTTCATGGTCTGAAAAGTTTGACAATGAAGCCATTGTGCCTTTGGTCAACAAATTGGGCCAATTTTTGTCTATTGGCATGGTGCGCAACGTTATTGCCCAGCCCAAAAATCTGATTGATTTTGATGATATTATGAATAATCAAAAGATATTTTTGTGTGAAATTTCAAAAGGTAAATTGGGAGAAGAAAACAGCGCACTTATGGGCGCGATGATGATTACCAAGATTCAACAACAGGGTATGGCGCGCGCTTATTTGTCAGAAGAAAAACGTAAGGATTTTTTCCTGTATGTTGATGAGTTCCAGAATTTTGCCACAGAATCATTTGAAACATTGCTGTCTGAAGCCCGTAAATATCGTTTGTGTATTACGGTTTCACACCAATACCTGGGGCAACTTTCAAAAGCATTAAAAGACACCATTTTCGGTAACACCGGCTCGCTTATCACCTTCAGAACCGGCGCAGAAGATGCGGAGTATATACAAGGTGAATTAAAACCGCGTTTTAACAGTAATGATATTATGAACCTGGGTGTTCGCGAGATTTATGTTAAAATGTCCATTGATGGAGCAACGGCACCGGCATTTTCAGCTTACACTTCTACGGTTCGTGGTGTTATTGACACAGGAATTAAACAGCGTATCATTGATTTCTGCCGGCAAACGTATGCACAGCCCATTGATGTGGTTCAAAAAGAGATTGCAGAAATGTATTATGGGGAAGGCGCAAGCAGTGAAGCCGGGGCAGCGGCAACGGCTGCGGCTCTAGAGGCCGACTTTGACACCCCGGTCGTTTGATGATAAACTACGGGTAATCTTAATAATACCTAAATGTATGAATCAAACAGAACAAAAGCATGTTTTTGAACATATTTTAAAGATAGTAGTATGGCTGACCGTCATACTGGTGCCTGTTTTTTTCCTGCCCATAACCTTGAATATTCTGGATTTTAATAAGCAGTTTCTCTTGTATGGTCTCGTAACCGTGGGCGTACTTATGTGGTTTATTTCTGCCATGGCAAGACGAACACTTATAATCCACAAAACAGCGCTTGATATTCCTTTGATTATTTTGTTGGCAGTGGTGGGTCTTTCAACACTATTTTCACTTGACCGCCAGGAAAGTTTTTTTGGCACCAGTTCATTGTTTAATTACAGCTTCTTGTTCCATACCGCACTCACGCTGTTTTATTTTTTATTTGTTCAGTCGCTGACGTCCTATAAACTCATAAAACAAGCATTGGGCGGACTGGTGGTGGCTTCATGGCTTGGGATATTGTTTTATTTAATTTTTGGAACTGCAGACGGTTTGGCCATAGGCGGCGCAGTGTTGCGTTTTAACCCGGTTTCTTCGCTTAACAGCATATTTATTATTACGCTCGTGCCGGCTTTTTTGCTCTCGCTGGGTTACTTATTTGACAAAAAAAGGTCTTTGCAAAAGCAAGCGCCCTGGCTTCTGACATTTGTGGTTACCGGTTTTTTAATTTTAACGTCCGGTTTTCACTCCGCGGTAGTGGTAGCCATCGTGGGATTGGCGCTCATGCTGTTACTTGCGGTGATTAATGCTCATCGTGTCAGCTATATTTGGGCATCCATTGCATTTGGCATGGCGCTTTTGTTTGGGTTATTGTTGTTTATTAATGTACCAGGGGCTGTACGTCCGGGTTTTCCTCCTGAAGTCGCGCTTGGGCGGAGCGCTTCAAATAACATTGTCACTCAAAGCTTGAGTTCTGGGGCTAAATCATTTTTACTTGGTGCCGGTCCCAGTACTTTTAACCAGTTATTTTCTCTGTATCGTGCCGGTAACTTTAATACGCTTGAACGTTTTTGGTCGCTACGTTTTGAAAAACCCATGAGTACGGCGCATAGTATTCTTTCCGAGCTTGGTGTGCTGGGGGCCTTGGTGTTGCTGTTTATCGTGTTGCTGGTTGTTAGTTTTGTTATTCCTCGTTTTTTTGGCAAGCGCCAACACAATGAGGAGCATATTGAAGAGGGAGACCCTTATCTAATAGGAACAGTGTGCGCTATTTTTTTGGCTTTGACGGTTGGTTTCTTTATCAACATCTATGACACGGTACCATGGTTTTTGTGGTGGGTATTTCTTGCGCTTACTGTTGTATTGGTACAGCCGCGCCAAACCTTCTTTACCAGTTCCCATCATATTCCGCTGTCTGATACGCCACACTACAGCTTGACCTTTTCCTTTGTTGCCGTGCTTATGGTGGTCAGTTTGTCTGCATTTGCGGTACATTTGGGCACTATATACGCTGCTGAAGTTGCTTTTAGCAACCTGGCGCGTAGCGAAAGTGAAGGTTCATTTCAAACAAACATGGAATTGCTTGATGCTGCGGTCAAAAAACGTCCCCAGTATCACACATATCGTACTGCAGCTGCGCGGTTAGCGCTTGGTGAGGCCAAACGGTTATCAGAACTGGAGAATCCGGATACACAGCGTATAACGCAATTGTTTGGTTTTGCGGTGAATGAAGCGCGTACTGCCACAACATTGTCACCGACCCGCGTTGCAAGTTGGCAATTTTTAGCCCTCATATATTTATATGCTCAATCGGCTGAGCCGCGCGCAAATGAACTGGCCGTGGATGCGCTGGAACATGCCATTGCCCTTGAGCCGAGCAATCCTTTCTTTTACAATCAAATAGGCAATGCCTATGCATTTCAAGGTAACGGCGATAAAGCAATTGAAAGTTATGAGAAAGCATTCGCGCTTAAGGCCGATTTTGTACCTGCCTATATCAATATGGCTGCATGGTATGATAAGAAGGGCGATATGACACAGGCAATTAATGTGCTTGAGCGAGGTCTTGAGGTGGTTGGTAATGATCAGAATTATATTGCAAACATGGGCCAGCTTTACGCGCGTCGCGGACAACCTGAAGATCTGGAAAAGGCAAAAACCATTGCTGAAGCTTTTTTGCGGGATGATGCAAAAAATATATCTGCGCTCATGATTCTTGCTATGATTGCAGAGAAAAAAGGTGATAAACAGGCGGCACTGCAGTATTATAATCGTATTTTACAAGTTGACCAGAATAATGGAGTGGCTGCCGAGCGTGCAGAGGCGCTCCAAACTTCTGCAGTGCGATAAAATATGAAACAGGCAAAACCGCCAGTCATCATGATTGGCGGTATTCCCACTATTGGAAAATCAAGCGTTGCCCGTACGTTAGCGGCGCATAGGTCAATGGATTACCTATCAACTGACATAATAACGCGTCTTGTTGTTACTGCAACATCGGCAAAACAAACTCCTTTTGTACATTTTTTAAGGCGCCAAAATCCTGACCATTATTTTTTGAAAACAGCGCCAAAGACATTTGTGAGTCATTGCAAAAAAGAAGCCGCAGAGGTCATGAAGGCCATCTTGGGTCTTTTTGAGCCCTATAAACCCTTTGAAGCACGCGGTGCGGTTATAGAAGGTTCAGTGCTGTTGCCGGAACTTATTGCTCCGTTTTGCCGTGAACAACAAGCGCGCGTTGTTTTTTTGTTAGCAGAGCGTAAAGAACATGTGCGCGAAAATATTGAACGCCGTGGTTTGTGGGCAAAAACAGCTACCGCAAAACGGGGTGAAATAGAATGTTTGTGGGCGCTTAACGAACACATTAGGGCGCGTGCTGACTATTACGGTATGCAAACCATTTTTTCACGCCCTTTGAAAAATATTTATCAGCGTGTAAAGAGCGTTGTATGAGGAACTCCCTATGGTAGGGAATATTTTTTTGGACATCAGTTTGTTGTTTGCCATAACCGTATCCATTGCATTTTTGGTGCGTTTTTTGCGTCAGCCGCTCATGATAGCATACATTGTGGCGGGCATCATCGCCGGGCCGGTTTTTTTGAATTTGACGCATGGCGGAGAGGAATTTTTTAAGGCATTTGCGGAAATGGGCGTGGTTCTGCTGTTGTTTGTGGTCGGTTTAAGTTTAAACTTCACGTATCTGAAACGTGTCGGTGCGGTGGTTATTATGGCAGGTATTGGACAATTTGTGGCAACTTCAGGGCTTGGTTTTTTGCTCATCCATTATGTTTTGGGTTTTCCTGTTGCAAGCGCCTTGTATCTTTCAATTGCCATAACATTTTCAAGCACCATCATCGTGGTCAAATTGCTTTCAGATAAAAACGATCTTGAAACCGTTTACGGGCGTTATACCATTGGATTGCTTTTAGTTCAGGATATCATCGCCATTGTTATAATGCTTTTCATGACCACATTCCTGAAAGAAAATACATCATTGACCGCATCGCTCGGGGATATGGCGTCAAAGGGATTTGCGCTTGCGGCAATTATATATTTTCTGTCAAGATTAGTGCTGCCTGTGTTTTTAAAACGGGTGGCAGAAACAAGCGATTTTCTTTTTATTTTTACCATTGCGTGGTGTTTTGGCGTGGCAAGCTTGGTATATGGGTTTGGTTTTTCCCTTGAAATCGGCGCTGTGGTGGCTGGCATATCACTTGGGTCTTCTCCTTATCAATTTCAAATCATGAGCAAAATAAAGCCATTGCGGGACTTTTTTATTGTTCTGTTTTTCATTATTTTGGGAAGTGAGATGACGCTTGGCCAGGTAGGCACGCTGTTCGTTCCGTTTCTTGTGATTTCCCTGTTTATTCTTATTGCGCAACCCATTATTTTGTTTGTGTTGTTCCGTTTGATGAAATTTACCAGAAGAAACAGTATGCTCGTGGGTATTACGGCGGCGCAAGTGAGCGAATTTGGTTTTATATTGCTTTTTACCGGACAAACCCTTGGTTTGGGGCTTGGCAAAGAACTCGCTGTTTTGACTATGGTTGCTTTGTTTACCATTTTTGTCTCTTCATATCTGATAACGTATAACGAACAGTTGTACCGTTTGGTAAAGCCATTTTTTAAGATGTGGGGGCCCGATAACATTCAGCAAGAAGAAAAAAAGATGCAAGCTATATATGATGTATGGGTGGTTGGCTATCACCGGCTTGGATGGAAAATATGCGAGGCGCTTAAAGAAAAAAATGTTTCTTTTGCCGTTATTGACCACAATCCTGAAGCCATTAAAAAATTAAAAAACCGTTCCATTCCGGCCTATTTTGGCGATGTTGCTGATGTTGAGTTTCTTGATCTGCTGGCGCTTGAGAAAGCGCGTTTAATCATAGCCACCATCCCGGCGGCTGACGATCAGATAACTTTTTTCAAGCACGTGCGCGCACATTCACAAAAGACCCTGCTCATAGGTCATCTCCAGCATAGCCGTTTTATAGATGACCTCTACGCGGCTGGCGCAGATTATGTGGTGTTACCGCACTTGCTTATAGGCCAATGGTTTTCCGGCCTTTTGCGCTCGCATGCTTGGACTAAACATACGTTCCAAAAGTTGGCGCTTGATCAAAAAAAAGAACTGCGTTTACACTACACATTACCCGCTGTATGAACAAAAAAAAGATAATTATTTTGGGGGCAGGTATTGCGGGCATAAAAATATATCAGGAATTACATAAAAAATTGTGCCACAGGCATACCTGTGATGTGCGCATAATGCTTGTTAACCGTACTAATTATTTTACGTTTGTGCCTCTTTTGCATGAGGCCTCAACGGGCGGGGTTGAAGATAGCCACGTAATAACACCACTGCGTGAGTTTGTGCCGTGCAACAACCACGATGTGTACACGCGTGAAGTGACGGGTGTTGATGTCGCAAAACAGGTCGTTAAAACAGATCAGGGGGATATGCACTATGACTATCTGGTTGTTGCCATGGGTTCTTCAGCCAATTATTTTGGTATTCCGGGCGCGCAGGAGCATTCTTTTAGCATAAAAACCTATATAGATGCACAGCGTTTGCGTAATCATCTGAATAGTTTGTTTGAAGAAGCGTCAGAAGCGCAACAAAAAGATCAGCGTGTTTTAATGCATATTGCGATTATTGGAGGGGGAGCAGTTGGTGTTGAGCTTGCCGGGCAGCTTGGGGTTTTGTTGAAAGATGTGTGCAAGCTGTACCCGCGCATTAAACGTGATGTGTTTAGGGTGAGTTTGGTGCACACCGGAGATCGTCTTTTGCCCCAACTTGAGCCAAAAATGTCGCGTTGGGCGACACGTGAACTTGAACGGCTGGGGATAACCTTGATACTCAACCATCGTGTTGTTGAGGTGAAAAAAGACGCGGTGATGCTTGATGATGGAAGTGTTTTGAAAACCCGCTCAAACATCTGGACCGCAGGAGCAAAACCAAACACACAGGGTATAATCCCCAAGGAACTGCTTGATGAAAAGGGTTTTATAGTCGTTGATCCCACACTGTCTGTTGTGGGTCATCGTGCTATTTTTGCCGCAGGTGATGTTGCCCGCATCTATAGTATGGGCGCGCCGTCAGACGCTCCCATGATAGGAGAATTCGCCCATAATAGCGCCAAAGTCGTTGCGGAAAACATTGCACGGCTGGTGCGGGGTTCACCTGACTTGAAAATATTCCATTTTCACTCAAAAGGCATGCTTATCCCTATAGGCGACTGGTTTGCGCTGGCAAAAATTTTTGGTTTTCAGTTTAAAGGGCGTTTGGCCTGGTGGTTGCGCCGTACCGTGTATCTTATGTATATATACAATTGGCGCGATCGTTTTCGGGTTGTTATTGACTGGACCTTGGATATTTTTGGAACACGTGATACAACACGATATTAAGTTATCCACAGCCATTGTTGAAATATTTATATCATTGTTTTGTAAAGTGGTGTATAAT
>DNQG01000027.1 GCA_003501255.1 Candidatus Magasanikiibacteriota bacterium | reverse complement strand
GAAAGAAAACCGCCGGTCAACATGGTAACTTTGGCGTATGACACAGAAGAATTATTCACGAGGTACACGGAAAATCTATTCGTCACGTCATGCACCACGAATGCTGCAAAAAGCGACGGCAAATCCTGCGGCTGTAGCTTTGTCATCTGTTTTCGCATGAGTTTATTATAACATCAAAAAACATCAAGTACAACCATGTATCCTTTTTGACCTCCGTGCGGGGTTTCCTGAAAAAAACCGGACCTCTTGCGAGGCCCGGTTTTAAAGCTGATGTTATATGTTGAGGTTTTCAACAGCGCTTGTATCTACGTCACCCATCGGCATTCTGTCACTCCGATCACCTTGATGATTGGGATCGTGAATCTGGATAGAAACACGAGCATTGTGCTTAGCACCGACGATGCGCAGAAGTGTGCGAAGCGCTTCAGCGGTCTTGCCACGGCGGCCGACGACATAACCCATGTCAGCGGGGTTCACGTGAAGGGTCAAGAGGACGCCTTTTTCATCCACGCGACGTTCTACTTTAACGTCGTCGGGATGATTCACGATTCCCTTGGCCACCGTCAAAAGATATTGCTGATCTTCTTCCATACTTCAATATACATTCTTCTGATTTCCAACAACGCTGTCGACAATCTTTTGCAGGCCGAATGTGGGCTGCCAGCGCTGTGCCTCACCCATACTGGTAAGTTAAAAATAGTATAGCACGGAAAAACAATCTTGTCAATAATGGTCAAATGGTGGCAGAAGTTAGAATTTACCCTTATTTCACAAAACAACTGCGGCACGCTGGACGATAGGTGAAACTGCCATCATCGGGCACCACGGGTGGCAAGCCGGCTATAACGGGCTCTCCTGTTTTTAAAATTTGTGTGTACACGGCATCGGGCTTGCGGCATAATTCACACACCGCCCGGTGATAATTAATGGTGCGCGGACACAATTCAATAAGTTTGGCAATGATTATAAAAAGTTTGCCTTGATAATCCGTATCCAAACCAGACGCAACAACACGAACACCGCGGCGCAACAGAGTTTCAATCGCAGGTACGTCTGCTTCTTCAAACATGTGGATTTCATCAATGCCTACCACCTCAACATCATCGTCTAAAATTTCACTCAAGCGCGCGATCTTTTTTGCTTTCAACTGCACTCCGTTGCGCGATTCAATAAAAGAATCACGTACGTTGCGCGCTGATTGATAGAGGCAATACTTAATATTAGTGTAACTCAAGGGAGCAAAAAAACTGATGAGCTCATACGTCTTGCCGCCCTTCATGGGACCTAAAATAAGGGTTAAGTCCATAGTACTTTACTTCGTTCGTCGGGCTAGTGGGATTTGAACCCACGACCTCATGCACCCCATGCATGCGCGCTACCAACTGCGCTATAGCCCGTTAAATACATACGACACGCGCTAGCCACCATTGCCACAGCCCGTTAAATAACGCATTAAGTATACCAAAAAAATCCACAACCGTGGTTCCATGTCCCACCTCGGCGAGCGGCCAGCATGTTCCCGATCGTGCGACAGGTGGGTAGCCGCAATCGAGCGCACCAGAACGAATCAGCATGCGTCGATGATCGTGAGCTTCCCTATGCTTATATGAGGAACAAATATTAGCCGCTCGCTTTTGGGGACAATAATATTATATCGCACCACACAAAAACCTGTCAACGACTACATACCCACAGCATAACGAGCAACAAAACGCCTCAATATTTGCGTGGGAATAATAATATTCTCTTTTAAAAACGCTACCTTCAGTTCCTCGGCTTGTTCAGGTGGAAAATATCTGGCGTATTTATAAACATCAATGCGCAATGCCACACCTTGTGCATCAAGTTCAGGGTGAAACTGCGCGCCATACACATTTTGTTTGAGACGAATCATTTGATACGGGCAGGTTACGCTTGATGCAAGCCATACAGCGCCATCCGGCAAACGCTGGCATGCTTCTTTGTGACCGACAACCGCTTTAAATGTGTGGGGCAGCCCTTGCGTGAGGGGATCATCCAAAGCTTCTTCACGCAACGTGATATCCACAGCGCACACCGGTTCAGAAAATTTCTCTTTTGAAACAAGTCCGCCCGTGTTTTGCACCAAAAATCCAAATCCATAGCACATGCCAAAATAAGGGAAATCGTGCGCCACAATTTCTTTCAACAATTCACGCAACTCATGTTCAAAACGTTTTTCTGTATCTGTTTTTTTCTCAAGTGAATCAGACACATTGCTAGGCCCACCGCCAACCATAACACCCGAGTAATTATCAAGCATGCCCAGCGGCACGTGTTCCCGCTCCATACGCACGCGGTGCACTTGATTTTCAGAAAGACCACCATATTTCAAAAACGCCTCAAACTCACCGTCTGAAGCGATATCCTCCGGACGAAGTTGCAAAATGAGAAACGGTTTCATGTTACCCGCGCTCATCTTCTGTGTAGACGTGAAGATATTCTGACTTGTCGTAATCGTGAAGCTCGTCCTCTTTAAAGAAAAGTTGTACTTCTTTTTGCGCATTCTCAACAGAGTCGGATGCATGGATGACATTTGCGGCAATACCCATGGCAAAATCACCGCGGATTGATCCGGCTTCTGCTTCACGCGCTTTGGTAATACCTGTTATTAAACGTACGGCCTTTGCAACTTCCAAACCTTCCCAGCACAGGGCCAAAACCGGTGAGCTCATCATAAATTGTTCAACACCAGGATAAAATGATTTTTCTCTAATATGTGCGTAATGTTCACGCAAAAGTGCCTCATCCAAACGCATCATTTTGCACCCCACCAACTTTAAACCCTTGCGTTCAAAACGCTTTATAATTTCACCAACCAAACCGCGCTGAATGGCATCTGGTTTTACAATAACCAGTGTTTTTTCCTTTAGTCCTTTGAAATCCATATGTTTGTTTACTACTCTAGTAATATGTTATGGCCTAGTATACACCAAAAGGCGGCCAAAAGTCAAGTTTTTGGCGCTAGAGATCCTCAACACTGCTCAAAAAACCACTCCGGGGCTTGCTAGCATTGCGTGGCGTGCTTACAAACGGTTCGTCTTCTGAAACATATTCTACCTCGCCCCCATCGTTAGTCCGTCGGCCCATGTGCGCATTCACAATATGCTTTGCCACTTCATCCAGAAATGGTGAGCGTTGATTCACATAAAAGCCGCCCATGATGGAATAACTTAACACGAGCTGCCGTTTTGCGCGCGTTGAAGCAACATAGAATAACCGGCGCTCCTCTTCCATACCGCCAATTTCTTTTGAAGCGCGCTCATTGGGAAATTCGCCATCAACCAAATTAATGACAAACACACGCTCCCACTCCAAACCTTTTGCCTGGTGAATGGTTGAGAGCACCACACGCTCATCTTCACTTTTATCTTTTTGCGCATCAGCCGCATAACTTTCCTGTAAACTTGCTTCTGCCAAAAACCTCCCGAGATTTTTTCCTTGTCGCTCCGCAAACAAACGCATCTGCTCCAGATCTTTTATGCGCGCATTGGGTTCATCATATTTTTCTTCAAGCATGCGACGATACGGTCCTTCCACCAAGTGGTTCAAAAGCACGGCCGGATGTTTTTCCTTTTTTTCAAATTCACGCCAGTCGCGTTCAAAAATGGCATACCCCTCATGGCTGCGTTTTGACAACATGTCTTTTGCTTTGTGCGCCGCGCCCGTGCGCGTCAGTTGATAAATGGCATCTGCGGTAGCTGGACCAATGCCCGGATACAGCGTCAACATGCGACGCCAAGCAATCTCATCCATGGGATTATATACAGCCCGCAAAAACGCCAATGCATCTTTTACGTGTGCACGCTCAAAAAAACGCATACCTCCGCGATAATCATATCGGATACCACGTTTAGCCAATTCCATTTCAAGTTGTTGCGAGTGGTGCGCCGCACGGAAGAGCACGGCAATTTCACGCCCGGGCACGCCCTCATGCAAGGCCTGCACAATGCGCTCCGCGAGTATTGAACCCTCATCTTCTGGCGTCGGCGCCGGCAATAATTCCGCGCGCGCGCCTTCAATACCCGTAGTTTTGAGCGTCTTTTTGAATTGTTTTTTATTTTGCTCAATAATGGAGTTGGCGAGCGCCAATATACTCTGCGTTGAACGGTAGTTGTATTCAAGTTTAAAAATTTTCGCACCCGGATATTCGCGTTTGAAATCTAAAATATTATTGATGTCTGCCGCGCGGAAACTGTAAATGCTTTGCGCGTCATCGCCTACCACTAAAATATTGCCCCACACGTGCGAAAGTAATTTTACAATCTCACTTTGAATTTTGTTAGTGTCTTGATATTCATCAACCAAAATATATTTGAACTGTCCGGAAATGGTTTTGCACAATTCTTCGTCGCTCTGCAACAAATTACGCAGGTGTTTTAATAAATCATCAAAATCCATGGACTGTGCCATGCGTTTGCGGTCATGATAGCGCTCTGCAGCAGCCGTGATATCATCTGCCAGATGCTCCCATGAAGAAAAACGCTCTTCAATAACGTCTGCTATGCCACGATCCGCGTTGACCGCAAAGCTGGCTATGGCATGTACGGTTTTTGCTGACGGAATTTTTTTGCTCGTGCCCGTGAGCCCCACTTCTTCCATGGCAAGTTTCATCAAGTCCTTACTGTCTTCAGAATCCAAAATGGTGAAGTTGGGCGCAAAACCAATGGTGCGCGCGTATTTTTTAAGGATTCCGAGTGCAAATTTATGAAACGTACCACCATTCAAACCTTTCAATGTACGCCCCATTAGTTTTTCCACACGGCCAAGCATTTCTCGCGATGCCTTGTTGGTAAACGTCAATAACAAAATCATATTTTCCGGCGCGCCTTGTTCCAAAAGATATGCAACACGATAGGTAATGGTACGTGTTTTACCTGAACCAGCACCAGCCAAAACCAAACAAGGACCCTCCCCCTCGGTTACCACTGTGTACTGTTGGTCGTTAAGTTCGCTTTTAAAATCAATCATGTAGTAATCTCACAAACTAAGTTATCACGAATCTGCTTGACAAAGTGTCACACACTATGCTATATTATTTATATCACTACGAAAAAGACCCTGATATGGTTTTGTCCATATTTGGGGCTTTTTCTTTTTTGGCCTCTAAAATAGTGCGCTGATCGTGCAAATACGATATACGCGCACTAGTCCTTTTCAATAAAACAGAACATTTCAATCCGGGGGAAAGAATCACTCTAAAAATTCCTTTTTCAATCAAAAATTTAACCAAACTGGCATAATCCCCATCGCTGGATACCAACACCGTTTGATCACATTTTTTTTCAAAAAAATCACGCGTGGCTTGTAAAACCAGATCAGCATCGCAATTCCCTTTTACATTACCTTTATCACCATTTACGGTTTCTTTGAAAACGAGCGTGTATCCTACCTCTTGTAAATATTTATAGAGGTCTTTATAGCGCGGCACAAGCCCTAAAAAAAGATAGGCGCGTTTTACAGCATATTTTTCAGCGAGCCACACTCTAAATCTTGCATAATCAAGATGCCAACCAAGTGTGACAACGCCATTATGCAAATTTGCGCCATCTATACAAGCAAAATTATTTTGTTCTGGGGTCATTTAATTTAACTGGTTTAACTGCTCCTTAAGTTTTATTAGTTTTTCTTGCGCCTCCTGTAATTTTTGTTGTTCTTTTTCCACTACTTCTCGCGGCGCGTTTGCCACAAACTCTTTGTTGTTCAATTTTTTCTCCAAGCCCTTGGCGTACGGCTCAACGCTTTCGATTTCTTTCTCCAAACGTGTACGTTCTTTTTCAAAGTCAACAACATTTTCTAATTTTACAAATACTTCAACGCCGCCAGCAACAAACGATGCGGCGTGCTCCGGCTTAGCGGCGGTTTTTTGAATTTCAAGCTGCTCAACACGGGCTAGGGCCTCCACCAGAGTGCTGTTTGCCACAAGCAATTCCATTTTTTCCCCGGCGCTCACCGTCACGTGCAATCGCGTTTGCGGGCTCACCTTGTAATCAGTGCGAATGACACGGATACCAGTTACAACCTCTTTTAATAAGTCAAACTGCATGCTTGGCTTTCTTTTTCTGACGCTACTTATTGAAGGCCACGCCTCAACAAGAAGCAGCTTATCAGTCCCGTATATCTCGCGCCAAATTGCTTCTGTCACAAAAGGTAAATAGGGATGCCACAACTTTAACAACGTGTTCAAAATATAATTGAGCATCACGGACTTATTGCCCTCAATTTTAGCGATTTCCAAATACCAATCTGCCAACTCGCTCCAAGTAAACTCGCGCAGCTGTTCTGCCGGAGCAGAAAAATTAAATGCTTTCAAATCTGCGGTAACAGTTTCAGTAAGATTATTCAAGCGCTGTAGTATCCAACGGTCAGCCAACGTCACTGGCTCCGGTGCCCCAGTATCATTATGCGGCTCATCAATATTCAACAACATAAACCGCGACATGTTCCACAACTTGTTTACCAAGTGTTTTGCACTCTCAACTTTCTCATCATAAAATCGTAAATCATTGCCTGGTGAAATACCGGCAATTAAACTGTAACGCAACGCATCAGTCCCATATTGCGCAATCACGGTCAAGGGATCAAGTGTGTTGCCGTCTGATTTTGAGAACTTCTTACCTTCTTTGTTGCGCACAAGGCCGTGAATGTATGCATCTTTAAACGGTATTTCATCCAACGTATAAGCAGACATCAAAATCATGCGCATGAGCCACAAATAAATAATTTCGTATCCCATTTGCATCCACGCGGTGGGATGGAATGTTTTATTCTTTTTAAATTCATTCTCATCAGGCCAGCCAAGTGTTGAAAACGTCCAGAGGCCGGAAGAAAACCAAGTGTCCAGCGTATCATTATCTTGCTGCCATCCGCTCCCGGCCGGCGCTTCCAAACCACAATATGTTTCACTACCTTTGTACCATACCGGAATACGATGCCCCCACCAAATTTGTCGCGATAAACACCAATCGCGTAAATTGTGCACACGATTTAAATATGCTTTCGTGAAACGGTCCGGAGTAATCACAACTTTTTTACCAGAATCCCCAGCCAGTCCTGTGGTAACAGCTTCCTCCATCAAATCACGCAAACTTTTACCCTTGCCCGGAATTTCTTTGTTAACATCAAGCCACCACTGCATCATAGGCAACGCTTCAACCACATCTTTAAACCGATCAGACGTTCCCACGTTTTGCATGATGTCTTCTTCTTTTTCAAGCAACCCTTGTTCGCGGAGCCATGTAACAAATTTTTCACGCGCTTCTTCAACATCCAAACCGGCATATGATGCGCCGGCCGCAGCAGTCATCAAGCCATCGGCGCCAATAACTTGAATCAAACCAATAGTGTCGCCCGATGCTTTGCATCGCTCATACATTTCATAATCAATGGGGCTGTGCGCCGGTGTTACGCCCAAAGCACCGGTACCAAAGTCCTTATCAATTCCCTCATCGGCAATAATTTTAATTTCCAGCGGCTGCGCAGCGCCTACGTCCACGGTAAAAACTTGACCAATATATTTTTTGTAACGTTTGTCTTTAGGATGCACCGCAACAGCTGTATCACCCAACTTTGTTTCCGGGCGCGTTGAAGCAATAGTGATAGGAAAATCCTTGCTGTATTTAAAGGTATACAATTTTGCTTCGCGCTCAATATACACAAGCTCATCATCACTGCATGTTGACTGGCCTTTCACTGACCAATTCACTACGCGATGCCCGCGATAAATTAAACCATCATTATACATGCGCACAAACACTTCATTGACGGCGCGTGAACGTGCTTCATCAAACGTGTACGCAAGCCGACTCCAATCAACACTCGCACCTAACTTTTTAATTTGTTTAATGATAATGGACTTTGATTGCTCTGCGTATGTACGAATACGATTCAACAATTCTTCACGGCCCAACTCTTCACGCGGATGCTTGACGCCCTCTTCCATCAAAAGTTTTTCAACTTTGGCTTGTGTGGCAACCGCAGCGTGGTCAGTGCCCGGTAACAATAAAACTTTACGACCCTGCATGCGCTGATAGCGTGCCATCACATCCATGAGCGTGTTTTCCAAAGCATGACCCAAATGCAAAACGCCGGTCACGTTAGGCGGCGGCATCATAATAGCGTACGGTTCGCCCTCCACATTATCAGGATTAAAAAAACCGCTCTGTTCTTCAGCGGCATAGATGCCATCTTCGTAGCGCGCTGGCTCGTAAGCTTTTTCAAGTTCTTTAGACATAGGTGTAGAACTATTATGGCAAAAATATACACACTCGTCAATTA
>DNQG01000057.1 GCA_003501255.1 Candidatus Magasanikiibacteriota bacterium | reverse complement strand
CATTTTTCAAAAAATAATTCGGAGATTCGTGAAATTTTTATACAATTACTGTCACCCTTTGCCCCACACATGGCAGAAGAGTTGTGGAAACACTTAGGCCATGAAGAAAGTATTGTGTTGAGTACCTGGCCTACGTATAATCCGGAGTTGATTAAAGAAAATCAATTTGAACTTGTGGTACAAGTAAACGGTAAAATTCGTGATCAATTTATAGCTCCCGTTGCTATTTCAGAACAAGAAGCCATAGTGCAAGCATTGGCGCGTCCAAAAATTCAAAAGTGGTTGGATGGCAAATCGCCTAAAAAAGTCATTTACGTGAAAGAAAAACTCGTGAGTATTGTAGTATAATTATAGGGAGGTATGAAGGAGGGGCTCATAGCATATTTCAAAGCAAGGCCGTCAAAACAATTTGTGGCGGTCGGTGTTTTAATTCTTGTTGGAATCTCTCTAGCAACCTATTTTTATAAGCCGCCCACGTTGTCATCGGCTTTTTTTGATGCTCAAAATGCCGTACAGGGCTGGATAGATGCTGAACCGCAGGTATCGGAACGCTCTGTGCGGTATCGTGTCCGGCTTGATAAGTATCCGCGCACCATGCGTGTTTTGGTGAGCGGTGATTTATATCCGCGTTTTGAATATGGTGATAGCATTCTTTTTTCATGCGCATTTAAATCGCCAGACAAACCAAAACAGTCGTATAAAGATCGCGTTGTCTCCATTTGTTTTAGTCGTGGTATTGAGAAAATAGGATCAAACAACGGTAACAAAATCGTCCGCACTCTCCTTACATTTAAACGTACGGTGCGCGGACACCTGGGCCGTTATGTTCGCGAGCCCTATCTTTCATTGCTGGGCGGTTTTTTGTATGGCGAACGCTCCACACTGCCGGATGATTTTTATCAAGCACTTGTTACTACGGGCACAATACATATTATTGCCATTTCTGGCTATAACATAACGCTCATTATTTCTTTTTTCACCACCGCGCTTATATATGCCGGTTTTTCACGATTGCGTGTGTTGCCGATTGTGCTTATTGGCGTCATTGCATTTGTTGTTTTTGTGGGCGCGCAGGCATCTGTGGTGCGTGCGGCTTTGTTTGGTATTTTGGTTTTAGTCGGAAGGCAATGGGGGAGAGTATCAACACCAAGCACGCTGTTGGTTGCTGCCGCGCTTGTGATGGCGGCGCAAAATCCTTTTATTTTATTGTATGACGTTGGTTTCCAGCTTTCTTTTTTAGCGACCATCGGTCTTGTTTATGTGGCACCCTATTTTTCAAAAGTATTTTCTTTTGTGCCCGCCGTACTCGGACTTCGTGAGTCATGCGCGCAGACCGTGAGCGCCACGGTGGTAACCCTTCCCATGATTGTTTTTGTTTTTGGACGATTTTCAACCATATCCATCATTGCCAATGTCGCTATTTTATGGATGGTGCCGTTGATTATGACCATTGGTTTTGTGTTGTTATTTTTTTCTTTTGTGTTGTGGCCTGTCGCGGATTTTTTAGGGTGGTTTATTGAGTATGTTCTTTATTTTTTTATGCGTATTTTGTTTATGTTTTCGCATATTCCCTATGCATCGTTTTCTCTTACGTTTGGTATACCGTTGTTGATAGTAAGCTATATATTCATTTTTACTTTCATCTGGTATGCGTATGCTCAAGAAAAAAATAATTAAGTGGTTTATTGCGGGCTGTGTATGTGCTGTTCTTTTGCTCGCGTATCTGTTTTATCCTCACGGCGGTTTGCAAAAAAATCAAATCGCGTTTCTTGATGTAGGCCAGGGTGATGCCACGCTTATTCGATATGACGATAACACGCTTATGCTGGTTGACTGTGGGCCCGATGCCAGTGTTTTACGTGCATTAAGCAGACAATTATCATCGCGCGAACGGCGTATTGCGTATGTGGTTGTTACGCACACAGACCGTGACCATTTTGGCGGTTGTGTTGATGTGCTTAAACAATATGATGTGGGTCAAGTTATTACCAGTGGCCGTACCGCCGATGACGCGTGGTGGAAAACGTTTGAAGAAAGCATTGCGCAAGAAAATGCTGGACCGTTTGTGATGAGCGCGCCTGTAGTGTGGCAGTTTGCTTCAAGTTCCGCATTCTTTTTATTTCCTGACCGCGATATTGTGCGTGAGAATATTAAAAAAGATAATGATACTTCTGTGATTATGCAAATTGCAGGTGTTCGCGAGAAAATACTTTTAACCGGAGATGCTGAATTGTGGCTTGAAAATTATTTACTCTCGCGTTACGCCAGCAGTACACTGCGCAGTTCCATTTTAAAAGCAGGGCATCACGGGAGTAAAAGTTCAACATCATTGCCATTTTTAAATGCGGTGAGTCCGCGTGTTGGCGTTATTTCAGCGGGGAAAGATAATCGCTACGGCCATCCGCATGCGCGCACGCTCATACATTTTCAGCAGCGGGGTATTGAAATAAGAAGAACAGACCAAGAAGGTGATATTGTTTTTGATTTTTAATAATATTTAAAAATAAACTGGTCTAGCACCCTGTATATTGTGTCGACTTGACGTAATTTGTTTTTAGGGCTTACAATACACGGTAGCCATTCCTACCCCTTTGTGAGGATAAGAAGATGAGCAAGTCCCTGACCGTTCTGCGCGCTGGCACGTCCGGTTTCCGCGGTACCAAGGATGAAGTTACGCCGGATCACGCGTTTGCTGCGGCGGTGTTGTATGGTGAGATGCTCGGTGCGGGCAAGAGGGTTACCGTAGGCCACGACAACCGCGAGACGGCTGCCAAGCTCGCCTCTGCGGCGTGCGATGGATTCCGTTCAGAAGGTCTACACGTGGACCACCTTGGTATGGTGTCCACAGGTGTGTTCTCAACGCGCACCGCCTGCCTCCGCCCGAATCATTACGCGGGCGGTATCCTCATTACCGGCTCACACATGCCGCCGGATCGCATTGGAATTATTCCGATTGACGACACTGCGGCCTACTGCACCCATAATGTGACAAACCGTATTGAGGTCGGTTTTTCTGCGTTTCAGTCCGGTGTCTGGGGCAACGCGCGCTATGAGCTGTCGGGCTCTCTGTACCGGGTGGACAACGCAACATCTCTGGGGGTTTACCTTGCCACGCTGTGGGATACCTTGCGTGATCCCGAGTTGCGCGAGGAAAGGTTTAAAGTGCTGCTGGATGCCGGTAATGGCACCACGGGCGATCCTGCCCGTATCTTGTTGGAGGGTCTTGGATGCGATGTGGTGGTTTTGAATGAGGAACCCCAGTTTATCCCGGATCGTCCCAGTGAGGTCACGCCCGAGAATTGCGATGTTGCTGTTGATAGGATGCGCGAAGGTGACTACGACCTCGGTGCTTGCTTTGATGGCGACGGGGACCGCGTGCTCTTCATTGCGCCGGACGGCTCTACGTACGAGGACGACATCATTGCCGCAATTTTTGCGTACTATGAACTGGAGCCCGTGCGAGGCACCGACCCCGTCGTGGTGACGCCGGTGACTGCGGGCAGCTTGGTCAGTGAAGTGTGCAAGCGCTTTGGTGGCCGAGTGGAGTACTGCAGGGTCGGCCAGCCCGATACTGGCCGCGCCATCAAGGCGTGCGGTGCACATGTCGTGTTTGCCTACGAGGCCGCAGCGCGCAAGTTCTGCTTCCCGGCGCAGTTTACGTTCTACGACGGCGTGTATGCGGTCGCGCGCATGCTGGCGATTATGGCGCGTACGGGCAAGTCGTTGCAGCAGCTCGCCGCTGACGTAGCCGCGGACTTTGGTACGTTCTTTCCGGCAGAGGGCAGTATCATGCTGGAGGATGCCCGTAAGGCAGATGTTGTTGCCAAAGCGTATGCGGCAGCAGGTAATGCGTTCCGTGAGGCCGAAGTCATTGACATTGACGGCTTGCGTTTCAACTTCACGGATAGTTCCTGGGTGCTCTTGCGTCCGAGCGGCACCGAGCCCAAGGTGCGCTACTATGCAAAGGCCCGCACGTCCGCTCGTGCGCTCGCGCTTGCTAAACAAGCCCGCAAGCTCTTTGAGAACGCCATGCGCAGTGCCTGATGCTGTGCGCACGCATATCTGACCAGTAGAGATTGTAGGTATGTTTTGAAGGGAGGTAAGGGGATACCGCTTTACGCACAGGGGGTTGCTGGAGCGGTTTTTTAGTTTATGGTATACTGTATTCATGCGATCTTTTTTGTATTCGTTTTTTTTCGTGTTATTGTTTATGCCCGCGTCTGTTTTTGCGGCTGATCCCGTATTTGCTCCGGGGTCTAGTTTAACATTCTCAAAAGGCACTTTTTTTACCGGTGATTTGATAAGAATGTATGTTATTGTGGTAAATAATAAGTATAAGCAATTGAGCGGCACACTTGGCTTTTACGTTAATACTGAGAAAATAGGATCATCAAATTTTGGGCCGCTTAATTTTGAACAGGCCGCGGAAGTTGCTCATGATTGGGTGCCCACGTACGGTGATTTGACTATTCGCGCCGAGTCCACCAATCTCACGGCTACCAAAGAAGATGGCACCGTGCTCACCATGGGGAATCCGGAGCTTGGCATTGGTGGTTATGTTGAAATAAATTATTTTGTTGATCGCGACACTGATAAAGATGGCATTGGTAATCGGCTTGATGCAGATGACGATAGCGATAACGTGGCTGATGAGCAGGAAAAAGAATTTGGTACCAGCCCCATATTGGCAGATACCGATGGCGATGGGCTCACGGATCGCTTAGAGCTTGATCGCAATTACAATCCTTTGAAAACTGATACTGATGGCGATAGTGTACCGGATGGTAAGGATGCATTTCCGCTCGACCTGCGTGAACAAACAGACAGCAACAATAATAACGTTGGTGATAATGCTGACAAAGAAGCGGCATTAAAAAACAAACCACCACCGGAAACGCCAAAACCTAAACCTGTGCCGGAAAAACAAAAACCGGTTTTACAACCGTCAGTAACACCGGCGGCTCTTGCGGCAGAATCGCCGGTTGCTTCCGTACAAACTCAAGAAACGGTTTTGGAATCAAGCGCAGAAGCGGATGCTGTACCGGAGGAAGTCCCCGCATCGGCAGAAATTCAGGATGTATCTGAACTGCAAACCCCAGAAGCGCTTGCGCCGAGCGATAATCGTTTAAACAGCATTAAAAAAGTCGTGCTCATTGCCGGTCTTATAAGTTTAGCAATAGCTTTTGTGTTTGGCGCGTTGTGGCTTAAAAAACGCTCTCATTAATTACTACAGTATGCGTATTGATATTCTTTCATCCAAGCTTGAGTTGACGTCCGCTCTTTCCGATTATATTGAAAAAAAGCTTCAAAAGCTTGAAAAGTTTTTGAAGCGTTTCCCGCAAGAGTCCGTCACGATAAAAGCTGAACTTGGCAAAACAACCGACCATCATGAAAAAGGTTCTATTTTCAGGGCAGAAGGCCGTGTTACGGTACCGCACACCACTTTTTATGCTGATGCAGTACAAGAAGATTTATATGCCGCCATTGACAAAGTTGCCGATGAATTAAAACGTCAAATTTTAGCTGACAAAGAAAAGTACATCAGTGCACGACGTGGTTAGCGTTGTAGCGGTTGGCGTCTCATTCAAATTGTTCAACCCAGTGAGGATTAACTTCCACTTCTAATTCAAGATATACTTTTCTGTTAAGCGCGGTGGCCAATTCTTTGCGTGCGGTTTGCCCGATTTCTTTGATGCGTTGTCCACGATGGCCAATAAGCATGGGCTTGTAATGTTCATCATTGGTGATGAGACGCGCTTTCACCACCGTGATATCCTTTTTTTCTTCTATTGAATCAACCACCACGTGGGTGGTGTAGGGGATTTCCTCTCCCATGGTGTTAAACACTTTTTCACGGATCATTTCTGCCATCCAAAATTTTGCGTCAACATTTGTTTTTTGTTTTTTGTCGTAGAGGGGTTCGCCTTCAGGTATGTGTTTGAAAACTTCATCAAGCAGCGTTTTAACATGTTGCGACTTGAGCGCTGAGATGTGCACAATGGCGCTGAATTGTTTGCGCAAGTCCTCATACCATTCTTGGTAGGCGCGATCTTGTTTTGGCAAGTCAAGTTTGTTGATAACAAGAATAACCGGTGTTTCAACTTTTTTGAGTAATGCGAGCATCCATTTTTCTTCATCGCCAATTTCACGGGTCGGGTCAACAAGGTAGATGATGCAGTCAATGCCTTCAATGGCGTCTTTAATTTTTTGGGTCAGTTTGCTGGTGAGCAGGGATTTTGCTTGTTTCATGATGCCCGGAGTGTCAACAAAAACAACCTGACCGCGTTCATCGTGAAGAACGCCATGGATAATGTGGCGTGTGGTTTGAGCTTTTATGGACACCGCTGCGATTTTGGTGCCCACAAGCGTGTTTAACAATGTTGATTTTCCCACGTTGGAGCGGCCAACAATGGCTACAAATCCTGATTTCATGGCTGTGGATAATTAATGCTAGTAAAGCGCAGCTACTTAGTTTATAGTAATGTTAGCAGAAAAACACTGAATATTCAAGCGGAATATGAAAGTACTCTTTTTGAAAGACATGACCGGAGTTGGGGACTATGGGAAAGTCAAAGACGTTGCCAATGGCTATGCGTTTAATTTTTTAATTCCGCAAGGTATTGCAGTTCCCGCCACCAAAGATGCTTTGCGAAAATTTCAAGAAGAGTGTGCCAAACAAAAACGTGATGCTGCCAAAGAGCTTACCACGGCGCAGCAGTTGGCCAGTCGGGTTGATGGTCTTGAACTTGATATGCCGGTTAAGGTCAATGATCAGGGCACGTTGTATGCGGCCGTGGGCACTCAAAAAGTGGCGCAGATTTTTAAAACACTTGGTTATGATATTAAAAAAACCGCTATTACGGTTCCGGTCATTAAAACACCGGGGCAGTATACGGCCGTGGTTGATCTCGGGCATGGGCTTGAGGCAGAGGTGCGGCTGAATGTGGTTGAGGGCGAATAGCCCTCTTTTATGTTATATGGTATACTGGTGGCGATAGGACTCATAGCGTAGCGAGCCTTTTTCTGGGAAACTCGCTATGAGTTCATATTAAAACCGTAATCTATGAATCCAAAGTTCATTTTTGTTGTAGGTGGCGTTATGTCGTCGGTAGGCAAGGGAATAACAGCAGCTTCTATAGGTGCCTTGCTCAAGGCGCGTGGTTTCCGCGTAACCGCGCTTAAAATTGACCCTTATGTCAATGTTGATGCTGGTACCATGAACCCCACCGAGCATGGCGAGGTGTTTGTTACAGTTGACGGAGATGAAACAGATCAGGACATGGGTAATTATGAACGATTTTTGGACACCACGCTCACCAGCATTAATTACATGACTACGGGTCGCGTGTATCAGAGTGTCATTAACCGTGAGCGCGGCATGGGTTACAAGGGCAGATGCGTGCAAGTGGTGCCGGATATTCCCAAAGAAGTGCTCGGTCGCATTGAGCAGGCAGTAACTGCCAATAAAGCAGAAATAGCGATTATTGAAATTGGCGGTACAGTGGGTGAGTATGAAAATATTCTGTTTTTGGAAGCTGCACGCATGTTGAAACTTGAGCGTCCTTCTGATGTTGCTTTTGTGCTTGTGTCATATTTGCCTATCCCTTCGCATGTGGGTGAAATGAAAACAAAACCAACGCAGCATGCAGCGCGTTCTTTGAATAGTGCTGGTATACAAGCTGATGTTATTATAGCACGCGGGGAGCGTATGTTAGATGCGCCGCGCCGTGAGAAATTAGCTGTTCATTGTGGCGTGCCTAAAAATGCGGCTATTGCCGCCCCTGATGTATCTTCCATTTATGACGTGCCGGGATTATTTGACAAACAAGACCTTGCCAAGGAACTCATGGCAAAATTGGGCCTAAAACCGCGCAAAAATGACATGCGGGTTTGGAACAACCTCTCCACACGCGTCAAAAACGCACGCCGCGAAATACGGATTGCCGTGGTCGGTAAGTACTTTGGTACCGGTGATTTTACCTTGGCTGATTCATATATTTCTGTCATTGAATCCTTAAAACACGCGGCATGGGCCGCTGGTGCCAAGCCCGCGCTTGCATGGATTGACGCGGAGCAGTTTGAAAAAAAACCGCGAGCCATTGAAATGCTTAAAAAATTTGATGGCATTTTGGTTCCCGGTGGCTTTGGGAGCAGGGGAATTGAAGGTATAATCAGCACTATTAAATTTGCGCGCGAAAAAAAGATACCTTATTTTGGTTTGTGCTATGGTATGCAGCTTGCGTGTATTGAGCTTGCGCGTTCTATTGGTTTGCGCGGCGCTTCCAGTGTTGAGATTGACGAAAAAACAAAATATCCCATCATTATCGTTAATCCGTTTCAACAACAAAATATAAAGGAAGGGCGTTATGGCGCTACCATGCGTTTGGGAAGTTACTCGTGTCAGGTGATGCGTGGTACTAAGGCATTTCAGGCGTACAAAGAAGAAGTGGTACATGAACGCCATCGCCACAGGTATGAATTTAATAATGAGTACCGCACAAAACTTGAAAAAGCGGGTATGGTATTTTCTGGTATTAATCCGGAATCAGGGTTGGTTGAGATTGTTGAACTCAAAAATCACCCATGGTTTGTTGGCGTACAGTTTCACCCGGAGTTTACTTCGCGCCCGCTCCGGCCACAGCCGCTGTTTCTTGCTTTTATTAAAGCAGCCCTTAAACATAAGTAATGTATATGCCCAACACACCGGACCTGAAACAAATAGCAGATGACATTGGCCGTTTACGGCAGATGGTTGAAGGTATGGATAATCGCTTGCGTAAGCTTGAGCGTGCAGGGGAGACACGTGTAAACGCAACTGCCACCGGAGCACCCCCCTATATGCGCTTAGCTCAAGAGCCGGCGCACGCGGCTAAAACAACAGCGTCAGGTGAAACTCAGGGGAAACATCGTGTTGAGGGTATGATAACCGGCAAAACATTTGTGGTTATTGGTGTGGTATCGCTTTTGTTTGGGCTTGCATTCTTTTTTAAGTATCTTTTTGAGAATAATATTATTGGGGTCAATGGTAGAATTATTCTTGGCGTTGTTTTGGGTATTGCTTTTCTTGCACTCGGACAATTTTTGGCTGGCAAAAAAGCATATAGGACCTATTCTTTTTTTATCACGGGTGGCGGATTAGCCATTCTGTACCTTTCCATTTATAGCGCGTTTAATTTTTACTCGTTGATCAGTCAAACAACCGCTTTTTTCTTTATGATTTTGGTTACCGCAGCCGGTATTGCTATTGCGCTCATTTCAGATGCGCGTGCCGTGGCTGCCGTTGCACTTTTGGGTGGTTTTCTTACACCGTTTTTGGTTTCAAGTGAAGTTGATAGGCAGTTTTCACTCTTTTCTTATGTTCTTATTTTGAATATAAGCTTTGTTGTTTTGAGTTATTTTAAGAAATGGCATCTTGTTTACATTCTCAATTTTGTAGGGACATACGCGGTTTATGGTGCTTGGCACGGTCGTTTTTACGAACCTGAAAAATTGGGAACGACCATGCTGTTTTTGTCGTTATTTTTTGCTTGTTTTTTGGTGGCGCCTTTTTTGGTNNGGCGCTTATTGCATTGCGCATTTTCACAAAGAAGACAAAAATGCTTTGTTTACGCTTGCCGGTGTTGGCCTTGTACTTTTAACGTTAGCCGTCCCCATTCAGTTTATTGGCGTGTGGATCACAATTGCATGGGCTCTTGAGGCCGCTCTTCTTTTGTGGCTTGGTTTTGTTCTGAAGAGTTATTATGTGCGTGTATTCTCTTTGTTGATATTTGTGACTACGCTCTGTCGTCTTTTTGCTTTTGATGTATCCACAAAAGTTGATGACATGTACACTCCTATTTTGAATGAACGTTTTGGCGTATATCTTTTTGCGATTGTCGCATTTTTTGTGGGAGCTTACTTGTATCATTATTATAAACCAATATTACGTCCTGAAGAGCGGTGGTTGTCCGCAGGGCTCGGTGTTATTGCTCACTTTTTGGCTCTTTTTATTTTGAGTGCAGAAATTATGACGTGGTATGGCAAAAAGATTGATGATGTTTATCAAACGCTTAGGCCAGAACCCCTACTACAAGGATCGCAACGCCCAGGTGGTCCTGTACCCTACGGCCGTCAACCTCGCCTTGATGAATACCCGCTTGAAGGTCTAAAAAATACCCGCAATGTGTTGCTTTCCTTGTTATGGGTTCTCTATGCCGCGGCGCTCATGATCATTGGTTTCATGAGGCATTCTCGAGCCGCGCGTATTTTTGCACTTATACTGTTTGGCGTTGTTATTCTTAAAGTATTCCTTTTTGATGTCTCATTTCTTTCAGACCTATATCGTATTGTTTCTTTTGTGGTGCTTGGTGTTATTCTGCTTGTGGTATCATTTTTGTTTTACCATTATAAAGATAAAGTTAAGGCGCTTTTGTTCTAAATATGTCCCACAAAATAATCATCACCGTAGGTGTTTTTTTACTGTTTTCGCCATTATTGGCTCAAGCTGCTTTTGACACTTCTGCTTGGCAGTACCGTAAACCCATAACGCTTGAAAATTCAAGCAATGCAACAATTGCTGAAGTAACCTTTGATAACGATGTTTTTAATCATGCGGCAGCTGACCTGCGTGATGTGCGTATTGTTGATGATAAAGGCGTTGAAACTTCGTATGTTCTTTCTCTTGATCAATCAAAAACAAAAGAGGTTTCACGTTCTGTTCGTGTTGAAAGCAAAGGGCAGAGCACGGACGGCCAGTACACATTTCTTCTTTTGGATTTTGGAGCACAACCGGATCCGCACAACCGTGTAACACTTCTTACGGATACCAAAAATTTCAGGCGCGTTTTGACGGTTGAAGAAAGCAGTGAACGTATATCATGGAGAAAAATTGCCGAGCCGTTTATTTACGGTTATTCATCTGATTTTGATACTCAGGATACGACGGTGAGCTACCCAACAACGCAAGCTCGTTATGTGCGTTTGACCATACAAGACAGGGGAGAGCCCGCGCTTTCCATCCGCGGTGTTGAGGCGCGGGAAATTGAGCAAAAAAATGCGCGGACAACCCAGTACAATGCTTTGATTACGTCTGTGGAAGAAGATATTGAAAAAAAGGTAACGCGTTTGATTGTTGATATGGGGCAAGTCGGCTTACCCACGGGGTCCTTGCTACTTAAAACCGATGACGTCAACTTTAACCGTGCCGTTGTTCTTGAAGCCAGTAATGATGCTAAGACATGGGAAACGATTGTCTATAATGATGTCGTCTTTTCCTACAAAACCGATACCTTTTCCGGTTCAAAGCTGTCAGTCAATTATCCGGGTGTTGCAAAACGTTATTTTCGTCTGACTGTTTTTAATTACGATGATGCGCCTCTTATACTCTCTTCAGCTTCGTTGAGTGGTTCACTGCACACATTGCGTTTTCCATTTCAGGTTGGCACGCAGTATTATCTTTATTATGGTAATGCGCGCGCTTTTTTTCCCGTATATGATCTTGCGCGTTTTGTAAATTATTTTGATGAATCACGTTATGTTTCTGCTGCGCTTGCTACTGAAGAACAGAATGGCACATACGTGCCTGCTGTGGTTCCACTTACTGAACGTTATCCTTATCTTCTTCAGGCCGCGCTTGTGTTTGCCGTTGCGGTTGTTGGTTTTATCTTATTTCGTGTGATACGACAAAACCAAAAATAAGGGCGGTAGAAATAAAAAAAGAAAACGGTTGACTTAGTAGTATTAGTCTAAATTTATTATCTAGCGAAGCGAGTGNNGGCGCAGGGAGGGGTTTATTTTTTCAGAGGCAGTCTCGGGGTACGAATTTTCCTCCTCGCGGCTCGGAAAATTGTACCCCTGCGGCTGCAAGAACAAAAAATAAATTTAGACTAGTATACCTTCAGTGCCATTTTCTTTTTTTATTTCTCCTTTTTTACTGTGTAACAACGACGTTCGCAAATCTTACCTCGCGTAACGCACCGGTAAAGTTTGCTTTTTTTCGTTTGGTAAATTTGACGACGCCGTCAACTAATGCATAGAGCGTATCATCGGCGCCCTTTTTGACGTTTTTACCCGGAGCGATTCTAGTACCGCGCTGGCGTACAATAATAGCGCCTGCCGGGCAGACCTGGCCATCGTGAATTTTAACGCCAAGACGTTTGGATTGTGAATCGCGTCCCAGTCGTGTTGAACCTTGTGCTTTCTTATGTGCCATAGTATTGAATAGTAGTGTGCATATAGAATACTCGTTTTATGTTTGCTTGTCAAGAGCCATTTTGCATGATATACTGAGAGAAATTAATCTATGGACAAAAAAGAGCTTCTGGATCAGATAGAGCTTATTTTAGATGCTAAAATACGACCTGCGCTTGCTATGCACGCGGGTAATATTCAGATTGTTGATTTTGATGAAAAAAAGGGCATACTCTCCGTAAAATTAGAGGGTACGTGCGATGGGTGCGGTTTTGCGGATGAGACACTATATGGCTTTGTGGAAGAAGAACTCCTTACAAACCTTCCTGATATTAAGGCCGTTGTTCCGCTCACGTAATTATGTTACCTTTGCGTTTTAAACTTTTTTTGCTCAATAAATATGTTTGTCTTACCATTGCTCTGGCAGGACTTGCGCATCTTGTCTTGTGGTGGTTTATCATCATTGAAGCGCGTCGTGGCTTGGAGACCTTAATTTTGCACTACACTACTGAATTTGGTGTTGACCTTTTGGGGCCGTGGAGCGCATCTCTTTCTCTGCCGGTTATTGGATTTATTTTTTTGATATGTAATATAGCGCTTGCATTCTTTTTGTACCGGCGTTATCCCGTGTTATCATATCTGTTGCTCGTTGCCGCTTTTTTGGTGCAAGTCATGCTGTCCGTAGCCGCTTATTTTATAGTATCTCTTAATAGCTAACTCATGTCTCTTAACAACATCATTCCGATTTTTCTTCTGGGAACACTTTCATTTTTGATTGTTCTTGCGTGGGCTCCTGGCCTCGGCCGTTTATTATACCGTAAAAAATTCTGGAAACATGAAGTACGCACTCGTGCGGTTGATGGAGCCGCAGCGTCTATCTTTGCGCGTTTGCATAAAAATAAAGAAATAGGCACACCGCGTATGGCAGGCGTGCTCATTTGGGTGACAACTTTGTTTGTGACGCTTTCATTCTTTCTACTTGACCAATTTTTTCCTCGTTCAATTTTTTCCTCGTTCAATTTTTTAAGCAGATCCCAAACGTGGATTCCTTTTTTTACGCTCATGGCGGGTTCCCTCATTGGCATGCTTGATGATATTCTTGTTATCCGTGGCTTTGGAGAACGGACTAAAGGTGGAGGAATACGTTTTCGCCATCGTTTGATTTTGGTTTTTATGATAGCACTTGTGGGAGCGTGGTGGTTTTATGATAAGCTTGAATGGAATTCTTTGCATATTCCCTTGGTGGGGGACCTAACTCTTGGTTGGTTGTATATTCCGTTATTTGTTATTGTTATGATTATTATGTTTGGCTCATCTGTTGTTGATGGTATAGATGGTTTGGCAGGCGGAATTTTTGCTATTCTGTTTGCTACATTTGCCGCTATTGCATTTTCACGAACTCAATTTGACCTGGCGGCTTTTTGTGCTGTTGTTGCCGGTGCTTTGCTTGCGTTTTTATGGTTTAATATTCCACCCGCCCATTTTTTTATGGGTGAAACGGGGATTTTAGGATTAACTATAACATTAGCAGTCATTGCGTTTATCACTGACTCACTTTTTATTTTAGCGTTTGCAGGTTTTGTGCTTTGGATTGAAATGGCTTCGGTTATTATTCAAATGGTTTCAAAAAAATTCAGAAAGAAAAAAGTCTTTTTGGCTGCGCCGTTCCATCACCATCTTGAGGCAAAGGGGTGGCCTTCCTATACCATCACCATGCGTTTTTGGATGATAACCGCTGTTATGTCCTTGGTTGGGTTAACTATAGCGCTTCTTGATAAAACATATCAGCTTCCCTTTATTGGTTAAAAGATGCTTGTATGCTCCACCGTTTGGCCCGTTTGCACAAGCCGGATTATCTCTTTGCCGTAGTCCTTTTACTTTTAGTTGTTTTTGGTCTTGTCTTACTTTCATCCGCAAGTGCACCTACTGCTATAGCGCGTTTTGATGACGCCTATTTTTTTGTCAAGCGACAAGTGCTCTTTGGCGTACTACCCGGGTTAGCGCTTTTTTTGGTTATTGCATCTGTTGATTATCGTCTGCTCAAACGGTATTATTTCATTTTTTTTCTGTTGTCTTTGCTCTTACTTATTCTTGTTTTCATTCCGGGTTTACGTGCCTCGTTTGGCACCGCGCGCAGTTGGATTGAAGTGGGCAACTTTTCAATGCAACCGTCTGAAGTGGTCAAATTGTTGTTTATTATTTTTTTAGCGGCTTGGTTTGATGCAAGCGCTCCTGAAAAAATTACGGATATAAAAAAAGGTATAATGCCTTTTGTGATGTTTGTTGGTATTATTCTTGCACTTTTGATGCTACAACCGGACATGGGAACATTTGCACTTTTTGGAGTTGTTTCATTTTGTATGGCATTTTTGGCTGGCGCGCGATTAACGCACCTTGCCGTACTGGGCGGCGTGGGGATAGCTGGTCTGGGTGCACTTATTGTCAGTGCGCCATATCGCGTTGCCCGTTTTATGACTTTTCTTCACCCCGAGCTTGATCCGCAAGGAGTCGGATATCATATTAATCAGGCACTACTTGCCATTGGTTCAGGTGGTTTTTGGGGCTTGGGCTTTGGTCACTCACGACAAAAATTTCAGTATCTGCCGGAAGTTATCTCCGACTCAATTTTTGCCGTGTATGCTGAAGAGTTCGGTTTTATATCTGCTGTACTCCTTATCCTTGCTTTTATATGGATTATGCGTCGTGGTTTTAAAATTGCCTCCTTGGCGCCGGATAGATTTGGGAGTTTACTTGTGTATGGAATTATGGTATGGTTTGGTTTCCAAGCATTTTTTAATATCGCCGCCATGGTTGGTCTAATGCCACTGACCGGTCTCCCACTTCCTTTTGTTAGCCACGGTGGCACGGCACTCATGACTGCTTTGGCCGGTGCAGGGCTTGTTGTTTCTGTTTCGCGGCAAACGAGAAAATAAGCGCTGCAGCAAATATAATATGGCACTTATTAAAACAAAACAAGAACTTGAATTACTCACCGTGGGCGGGAAGCTGCTGGGTGAAGTACTTGCTGAACTTGCGCGTCGCTGTGCTCCCGGTGTGCACACCCGCGACTTAAACAAAGAAGCGGAACGATTAATAAAACAAATGGGTGGCATCCCTTCATTTAAGGGATATGCTCCGCATGGAGAGACGCCCTATCCGAGCGCTATTTGCGCTTCTGTTAATGAAGCCGTTGTTCATACACCTGCTCTACCAGGTGCGGAGCTTCATACGGGGGATATTTTAAGCATTGATATAGGCATGATCTGGAAAGGATTATACACAGATACTGCTATAACCGTTCCCATTGGTTCTGTTTCATCTGAAGCGCAAGCACTCATGAAACACACCCGCGCGTCACTTTTTGAAGGAATTAAGCAGTGTATTTCCGGGAATTCTATTGCCGATATTGGCAAAGCCATTGAAGAATATATTCATCCGTATGGTTATGGTATTGTGCGTGGATTGGTGGGCCATGGTGTTGGACATGCTGTTCATGAACCACCTCAAATTCCCAATTATTTTGTTCGGACCAATACTAAAATTATTTTACAGCCGGGAATGGTGTTGGCGCTTGAACCTATGATAACCATGGGCGGCTCTGAAACAGAGGTCCTTGAAGATGAGTGGACCGTTGTTACCAAAGACAGAAGTTTGAGCGCTCATTTTGAGCACACCGTTATTGTTACAAATGCCAGCCCCATCATTATCACGGCACGCCATGGTGAACGCGTATGATGAAAGAATCGGTACTTGCTATTGATTACGGTTCAAAGCGCGTGGGGTGCGCTTTAAGGAAGAAAGATACTGAAGTCATTTTTCCTTGGGGTGTCCTTAAAAGGGATAAAACCATTTTTGATGTTCTTGCTATTCTTGTGCAAAAAGAAGAGATCACGCGTATTGTTGTTGGTTTGCCGTTAAGTTTAAGAGGAGGGGAAAGTCATACATACAACCAGGTGCTTCAATTTATTACTGCACTTAAAAAACAGGTTTCCATTCCTGTTGAAACCATTGATGAACGTTTTACTACCAAAGAAGCGCTCCGTGATTATGTAGAATCCGGAGCGAGCGTTGACGAACGCGCAGCGCAATTAATTTTGGAAACTTATGATCGGCGTCATGCACTCGGCTAATGCGGTTATACTTGCCCGTTATGATGCCGGCGAACGCGATGTGCTTGTTGTTATGTATTCCGCTGCGTATGGCAAAAAATATCTGTTGGCACGTGGCGCAAAAGATAGTAAGTCAAAACAATCATCCTCATTGCTGCCAGGAGCAGTCGGCACGTTGTGGTGGACTGAAGGGAAAAACGGACGGTCCATTTTAACCAATGCGGCTACGGTACCCGCGTTCATACCGGGCATATCTTTTTCTGGTCTTTATGGTTTGCAATGTTTTCTTGATTTTATTGTGCGTGTTACCAAAGAAAACGAACATGATGATGGTTTATATAACGTCATTATTAACACGCTGGACAACGTTCGCAAAACAGGTAGCATACACATACCTGATGCTTTCGCTCGCGCACTTCGTGTTCTTGGTTGGGAGTATACTGGTGTTCTGGATAATCAGGCGGTTGGCGAATTTATTGTTTTTCATGTGGGTTTGCGGTTGCCTTATCTGTTCCCCGTATGAATGTTAATTCTTTTTTAAAAAATAGTGACACGAGGATTGCTATTATTTTTTTATTTGTTTCAGTAGTTTTTATTTTTTTTCGTTTGGGTGCCCCGCACTTGGCTGACTGGGACGAAGCATTATATGCGGGTATAGCTGGTGATATGGTAAGACAAGGTGATCTGATAACACTGACCTTGCAGGGAACTCCTTGGTTTGAAAAAGAACCCCTGCCGTTTTGGCTTATGGCCGCTGCTCTGCGATTGTTTGGATTTTATGAATATGCGGTTCGATTACCCGCAGCGTTTTTTTCCATTTTTTTGGCTCCTCTCATGTACCTTTGTGCTCGATATTGGTTTAACAAACCACTTGCTGCGCTTGCCGCGCTGTTCTTCTTTTTTTCTCCGCCACTGTGGGATGCGCACGCGTTACGGACCGGTAATTTTGATACGATGGCTTTAAGTTTATTCCTGTTTAGTTTTGTACTGTATGTTCGCGTACGAATGTATCGTTTTTGGTGGGTAGTTGGTATACCCCTTGCGCTCGGTTTTTTGACGCGTGGTGTTATGGGTTTATTGCCTCTTTTGTTGATTGTGACTGCAGAGTTTTTACGTAGGGTGTGGATGAAAGAAGAAAAAAATTGGTCATTTCAAAGAATGGTTTTTTTTATAAGCGGCGTCTGTTTTCCATGGTTTTTGTGGCATCTCTTTTTGTGGACCCGCTTTGGTTCTGATTATGTGGCTGTTTATTGGAAGGAACAATTTTTTGGAAGAATTGCGGGCCCGCTTCAGGGGCATGTGGGTTCTGCAGATTTTTACCTTACGTACTGGCTTGATAATATAGGAGTGTTCTTTTTGATTTTGGCGTTCAGCGCTATTTTTCTTGTGTATCGCTTTGTTTCAACGCATGATTATAAACAGGCCATTCTTATCATATGGCTTTTGCTTACCATGGCGCCTATACATATCATGGAAACGAAACTTTCATGGTATGCCTTGCCGGTGCTGCCGGCCTTGTGGCTTTCCGCCGCATTTTTTACACAACAGGTTTATCTTCAATTTATTGTTCGTGTATCAGAACAAAAGCGTACTCTGTACCGTATCATTGTTATTATTTTGGCGCTGTGCCTTTTTCTTATTTTATTGTTTTGGATGCGTGGATTGACGCGTGGTCTTTCATTACTTGAAACACATGCGTTCCGTCATCCGCTATCCACAGTAGCTGCGGCTTTTCCAACAGATGCACCTGTAGTTATATACCGTGTGGGCGGATGGAATTACGGCCGCTTGTTACCTTCATGGTACTGGTACATTCGTTTTGTGTATGATTGGCAGCCGTTTTTGATTAATACCCAAAATATTGAATACTATGCCGCTCGCCCTGCGGCGTTTCCTTTTTGGCTTACGGATGAACAGGGTTTTGAAGCATTACAAAATACACTCGGTTCCGAGTATGCGGAAATAATACAAACGTCTGATTATCTTTACCTGGTTAAAAACAAAATGCCCTGACGATAACATACCCTGTGGTCTTGCCACGGTGGTAGGAATGCTTCTTGTGCTCTCGGCGCAGGGAGGGGTTTATTTTTTAAGGACACACTTAGCATACAGATCATTCAGCCGGTGCATGGGGTCGTATCTGTTTTTTAATTTTTCGTATTCTTCCTTATTGTACAGCATCCAGAACACATCGCTTGAATAATACGATGTTGAATAGAGTGACTTTGTGCCGTTCAACTCTCGCACTTTTTGTTCTATTTTTTTATTGTAGTAGCCATCCGGTTTATCTGATTTTATAACGTCCCAAAAACCAAAATTAATATATAACGTATCTGTTTTCATGGGGAAGAGCGTATAATGAACGTCTTTATTACAGATTTGAGTCGGGCACACCCATACCGGTTTAATTCCGATTTCTTTGTGAAAAAATTCTATAAATTCAGGTGCATGGTCAATGGGTACTTCAACGTCCTGTACAATGGATTCCTGTTTTTTTTGGAATACAAGTAATGCTTTTGCCAGTGTAGAATCATGTGCCCATTTGCGTATTTTCCAATAGGTCGTTGAGCGCAGTTTTTGTTGCGGCCAAAAAAAACGCACGAGCGGATTTTGTACCAAAAAGTGTTTTGAACACCAGAACCAATCCGTGTCCCAACGCCAAATGTAATCAGAAGTCGTCACATAATCAATTTCTTTTTTTGCTATTGATTTATAATAGATATATCGGCCCTTGTAGTCACTCACATAGGGGGCTTGCTCATTGAAGGTTCCAACAGTGATATACATTTCGTTTTCGCTGAATATGGTTCCATCAACAAAATCTATTGTTTGTGTCTTGCAAATGTTGTTGATATCTTTAAAATAGGATTGCGCGTTGTCATATTGTTTGTGATGGAGTTCCACATACGGTTTTACGGGTATCAGTTTGACCTTAAGCTTGAGGGCGTACCCTAAGGTACCGTAAGAATTGGCAAAACCAAAAAAGAGGTCTTTGTGCTCGTTGGTAGGGGACGCGGTAACAATGCGGCTGTCGCTTAACAAAATCTCCATTTCTAAAATGGTTTCATGCACCAAACCATGTTTAAAGGATGATGATTCAATGCCAACCCCGGTTGTGGCACCTCCGATGGTGATTGATTTCAGCTCCGGTACAACCGCGGGCATGCGATTGTGTTTAAGTGTTTCTTTAACCAATTCTTCATACGGTGTCATGCCTTCAACTTCAGCAACATTTTTTTCGGCATCAACCGTGATGACATGATTAAATGACCGGACATCCAGCCGTACGTCTGCTTTTTGGGTGCGATAACGGAATAAATTGGAAGTGTCTTTTTTCAATGCAACCGGGCTTGTCCCGGCTTGCTTCATTTGTAAACATAATTGTTCTTTTTTATGGTTATATTCTTCACGTGTTGTCAACATAGTCCGTTAGCGAATCGATTCATAGCCACCAGGTACGCCGTCTTTTGAGAAAATGACTTGCCATAGTTGATTTTTACGCGCGCGGAAACTGCCGGCGCTTGCAAGCAAATAGTAGGTCCACATGCGTTTGAATTTATCGCCAAATTGTTTTTCAAATTGTGGCCAGTATTTGATGAAATTTTCATACCATGCCATGAGCGTTTTATCGTAGTAGGCCCCAAAACTGTGCCAATCCTCCATAACAAACAGACCTTCGGCAGCTTTTCCCAATTGTTTTACGGACGGCAGCATGCTATTGGGGAAAATATATTTTTCAATCCATGCGTCTGTGTTGGTTACTGATTTATTACCGCCGATGGTGTGCACTAAAAATAATCCATGGGGTTTGAGACAGCGATACGTAATTTCCATGAAGGTCCGATAATTTTTGTAACCAATGTGCTCACAAACACCAATCGTGGCCACTTTATCATAGATACCCGTAGCGTTTCGGTAATCTTCAAGTTTAAATTCAACAGGCAGTCCCTTGCACTGTTCACGCGCGTAGGCGACCTGTTCTTTTGAAATATTGTACGCGGTTACCGTAACACCATAATTTTCCGCAGCGTATCGTGCAAACCAACCCCATCCGCTTCCTATTTCAAGCACATGCTCGCCGGGTTTGAGTTGCAATTTTTTACAAACTAGATCAAGTTTTGCACGTTGTGCATCCTCCATGTTATGTGTATCTTTCCAGTAACCACAAGTGTATTGCATCCGGCTGTCCAACATCTTTTCATAAAAATCATTACCAATATCATAATGCTCTTGCGCAACTTTTTTTGAGCGCTCGTTTGTTTGCATGTTGAAAAGCCGTGCGCGTAAAGCGTTGAGAATAATTTGTTTGCCGTGCACTTTTTTTTCTAAACTAGCGCCGAGTACTTTATTAAAAAATTCATCAAGTGCTTTGGCATCCCACCAACCATCCATGTATGCCTCGCCAAACCCCAATGAACCTTCTGCAAAAACACGTTTATATACGTCTTCATTGTGTACTTGTATATCCCATGGTTTCCAGCCATTAATTTTAATGCCCGCCTCCTTAAGAAGCGTCTGTGCGGCTTTTTTATATCTGTTCATATAGTGTCAAAATTATCTCATATCAGCTTATTTTGTGCAACTTTTTGATGATGCCTTATTGATTAGTCATTATACTCCATACTCCCGCAGTATGTCATGCCATGGATAGCGCTTTTGCTTCTGGTACCGCTTTCTGCTCTGGAAGGCAGTGCTTCGCAGCGCTCGCAGACTATCCATGGCATGACATACTGCGGGAGTACCCCTCTTTATGAGGGTAACTCCGTAAGCGTTTGTCAAAGCCCGTGCTATATGGTAAACTAATAAGGTCTAAAAAAGGATAAAAAATCCTTGCTTTTTGAATATGAATAGAACACTGAATAGAGAAACGGTTCAGAAAATAGGGGAGGAAGTAGAAGTGCGCGGTTGGGTTCAGACACGTCGTAACATGGGAAAGGTAGTGTTTTTGGATATGCGTGACAGAACTGGCTTGCTTCAGGCGGTATGCGTTCCCGCGGCGCTGACTGAAGAAAGTAAACAACTACTTGATGACATACGCAGTGAATATGTTTTAACCTTGCGCGGTATGGTGGTTCAGCGCGGCGCAAAACAAATTAATGAAAAATTGGAAACAGGCACGGTTGAAATGCAGGTTAATACGATTACACTTTTGAACAAAGCACTCACGCCTCCATTTGAAATTGATAAAGATACGCGTACGGTTAATGAAGAAACGCGTTTGAAATATCGTTATCTTGATTTGCGTACGGAGCGTATGCGCAATAATATTCGCATGCGTCACAAAACCATGCAATTTGTGCGCACGTATCTGTCCGAGCAGGGCTTCACTGAAGTTCACACTCCTATTCTGTCAAAGTCAACGCCGGAAGGTGCCCGTGATTATTTGGTTCCATCGCGTATTCATCCCGGAAAATTTTTTGCGCTTCCTCAATCACCACAACAGTACAAACAACTATTGATGGTTGCCGGTCTTGAGCGTTATTTCCAAATAGCGCCATGTTTCCGTGATGAAGATGCGCGTGCGGACCGCAGCCCGGGTGAATTTTATCAGATTGATGTGGAGCTTTCGTTTGTGACGCAGGAAGAAATACTTGCACTCATTGAAACCATGTTTACCGCGCTTGTTTATGAGCTGTTTCCGGAAAAGCATATTATGCAGGAACCGTGGCCGCGTTTGACTCATGCGGAAGCCATGAAAAATTATGGTAATGACAAGCCCGACCTGCGTAAAGATAAAAATGATCCACATGAGCTTGCTTTTGCTTGGGTCTTGGATTTTCCTTTGTTTACGGAGCAAACGGAAGCTGACTTTTTTCATGGAGCCGGTGAAAAATGGGGTCCATCGCACCATATGTTTACGGCCCCGCGTCCGGAAGACATTCATTTGTTGGATACTGATCCGGGTAAAGTACGCGCCTTGCAACATGATTTGGTGCTTAATGGTTTTGAGGTTGGTGGTGGTAGCATCCGTATTCATGATGCCAAACTTCAGGAAAAGATTTTTGATCTCATCGGGTTTACCGCAGAACAAAAACAACAGTTTGAACATTTATTGCGCGCTTTTGAATACGGTGTGCCTCCACATGGTGGTATTGCGCCGGGTTTGGATCGGTTTCTTGGAGTTGTACTGGGAGAAAAAAATATCCGGGAAGTTATTGCGTTTCCGCTTATGGGCGATGCGCGCGATCCGCTTATGGGAGCTCCGAGTACGGTTGCTCAAAAACAGCTTGATGAAGTCCACTTACAGATCAAAAAATAATATTCAGGACATTTGCCATGTCGTATACGGTTGTTCACAAAGAATTTTCCGGCCCGCTTGATCTTTTGCTTGCATTAATTGAGAATCGGGAAAAAGAAATTACCGATCTTGCGCTTGCTGATGTTACGGAAGATTTTCTTGCTTATATTGATCAGCAGAAAGGAATACGCACAGAGGAATTAGCGGATTTTTTGGTTATTGCGGCAAAATTGCTTCTTTTGAAATCGCAGGCGCTTTTGCCCGTTGAAGCAGTACAAGAAGAGGACGGCGTTTCACTTGAAGAACAGTTACGATTGTATAAACAGTTTGTTGAGGTCGCAAAGGTTATTGATACTGCGTGGAACAGCGCTGTTTGCGCTTACGGTCGCCCGGTCAAGCCAGAGATAAAACCGGGTTTTTATCCGCCGGAAAATATTCAAGTATCAACTATGACCTTATTTTTGAAAGATTTGCTTGATCGTCTTGAATATTTTAGGCAGCTTCCCGAACGCGCACTTGCACGAGTGTTTTCCATTAAAGAAAAGATCGCGTCAATAAGAACACTTCTTGCGCGCGCCGGCAAAAGCACCATGCAGGAAGTGCTTGCGGGGAGTAAACAGAAAGGTGAAATTATCGTAACATTTCTAGCTCTTTTGGAGCTCGTTAAGCAACGAGAAGTAACGTTGCGCCAACATTCGTTATTTAGTGATATACATATTGAGTAAAACTTTGTTATGAATAAATCTGCCTCGCTTGAAGCCCTTTTGTTTGTAGCCGGCAAGCCGCTGCGCATCAAAACCGCGGCTGCGCTTCTTGGCATGACCGTTGATGAAATAAAAGGACTTGTCGTTGAACTCAAAAAGAAGTATAATAATAAGAACTCTGGAATTCAGATTGTAGACCAAGGTGAAGAGATCCAGATGGTTTCACACCCGGCGTTACACGGATTGGTTGAACAGTTTGTTAAAAAGGAGATTACCGGCGAGTTAACCCGTCCGCAGCTTGAAACATTGGCCATTATTGCGTATCGCGGGCCTATTACCAAACCGTACATTGAAGAAATCAGGGGGATTAATTGCAGTATTATAATCAGGAATTTGCTCATTCGGGGATTGATAGAAGAAAACAGCGATGATGCGGCACAAGAGCCCGCTTATCGTGTTACGGTTGATTTTTTGAGACATCTGGGTTTTTCACAACCCTCTGACCTTCCGCAGTATGCGCAACTTTCACAAACACAAAATCATGCACAACAAACGCACGAGTAAACTGATTACATTTGAAATTATCGCCAGTGCTACACTCGCGGTTTTCCTTCTATTTTTTGCTAGTGTTTTTGAATTCCGTTGGACCGGACCGTTTGATGCTGCCCCTCGTCTGTTAGCGCACGCATCGGGGCAGCAATCCCTTGAGGCAAAACGTTTGAGTGACACGGTTATGCCGGTGCGGGGAGAGCAGCCAAGAAATTTTTTTCATTTGGCCGCTCTTGACCCCGTATCTCTTTCAAATGAATCATATCGTTCCGCTCCCGCGTTGACCGCAGTTTCCGCCGTGGTGATTGATAGAGCAAGTGGCATTGTGTTGTTTGAAAAACAACAGCACAAACGGTGGCCCATCGCGAGTATCACCAAACTCGTTACGGCTTCCATTTTATTGGATTATCGTGATAAATATGCCGGTGATCTTCTACCTGTTGAAATACAAGCAGAAGATGTGGAGGGGGGCAGAAATTTTTTTGAACCCGGGGATCAGGTGCGGTGGGAAGATCTTTTTAAGACCATGCTTGCCGGTTCTTCAAACACAGCCGCGCGTGCGCTTATCCGTTCAACAGGTATGACTGAAAGCGAGTGGCAAAAAGCCATTAATCAAAAACTGCTTTTTTGGGGGCTTCAAAAAACACAAATACGTGAAGTAACTGGTCTTTCTCCTGGTGATATTTCAACGGCGTATGAGATTGGACAAATTTTTGACCGCAGTTTGGAACGTCAAGAGATTCGTGATGCATTATCAGCCGGGATTTTTACTGTGTACACGGTTAATACAGGCAAGGCCGTTACTGTGGAAAGCACCAATTTATTTTTGTTGGGTAAAATCACCAATCCATTTTTAAAGCCGCCCGTTGCCAAAACAGGTTATATTGATGAGTCGGGTTTTAATATGGTTGCCAGAGTTACGGGTGACCAAGGGCAAGAATTAATCGTGACGGTTTTGGGGACAGCAACGCATTTTGAACGTTTTACTGAAGTGACGCAATTGGCGCAGTGGGCTTTCAGCGCCTATTCCTGGCAGTAATTTTACTCTTTTGGAAATAACGTCTTTGCAACATCCCATACTTCGGGATGCTGTTTGTTAACTTTTAACCAATACCACCATTCAACACCCCAGAGCCAGATGCGATCAAAGCCGGTGGCTACGGCAAAATTAACATGGTCTTCAAGTTTTTTTGCATTCATGTGTTTTAATTGTGTTTCGAGCGGGACGTTTTGAATACTGGGGACAGTCCATGGCTCTGCCTGGAGTTCAGAGATAAAAAGAGTTGTTTGTTTTGGGCTGAAAGCGGCGCGCCATGCGTAAAATGCCGGCGGCAGGGGATAATAAACCGTTCCGATAATGCGTTTTGAGATAATACGGTACAGCGACACGCCGACCATATCCGAAAATTCCGTCATGTCGTTCCAGTTATCAAGTTCACCGCTTGCTGTGGTAAACACGGGGTGTGCCGGGTCAAGCGACTGGACGAGTTGTATTTCTTTTTTTAAAAGAGTTTTGTCCATGGGCTCACACTCACCAAAAAATTCAAGGAGCGGTTCATTTTCAACTTGCCAACGTACGAGTCCTGGATTGTTTTTATAGCGCTCAACAGTTTTTTTCACATACGTCAGCAACGCTTTATCTCTCTCTTCTTTTGAAAGTTGGCGGGCCCAACCGGGTATATGACATTCAGGCCAACGAGGTTGACGCATCCCAACAACCAAATTAATATCAACATTGTGTTTGTACGCCTCTCCGAGCATCCAATCAGTATCGCTAAAGTTAAATGAACCTCGTTCCGGCTCACCGTCATCCCAGTAGGTCATCAGGCGCAGTTCTTTGAACCCCATGTCGTTTAAAAGCGCATTGTACGCTTCTTGCCAGTTTAGCCCCAAACTATAGCGCGCATATTTTTGGCTGAAAGTTGCGCCAAAAATAATGGTTTCACGCGGACGTGAGTAATCCAAACTAAAAATTGCCGCAACGCCAAAAAATACAATCCATGCCAATAAAATAATACTCCAATAGGATTTTTTATTCATACACACATGTAGCACGCCGATCATCTTCATTCCACCGGACACCGTGGCCTACAAAGCGTAGTAATTCATGAGCAATACCATTTTCAGTGCATATTTTTTTGTACACCAAGGCGCTTTGGCGTGGTGTGCGTTTAAGTGTTCTGTAATCAACTTCGACCAAGCCAAACCGTGGCCAAAAACCCTTGTCCCATTCAAAATTATCCAGTAACGACCAATAAAAATAACCCTGCACATCAACGCCGGCCTGTATGGCGTGATATACCTCTTTGAGGTGGCCGATAAGGAAACGGATGCGTTTGTGGTCGTTGGTGGTGGCGATGCCGTTTTCAGTAACATAAACGGGCATTTTAAAGTGACGGAGCGCGAGGAGCGCTTCAAAAATACCCTGCGGATATACTTCCCAGTTCATATCGCTTGCTTCCCGGTCTTCTTCACGAATATCAATAGTTTCAAGTTTAAAAAATCCTTTTTTGGAACGGCGGATGCGTGTATGGAAATAGTAGTTCACGCCAATAAAATTCATGTGCCTTTTTATTTTTTTAAGAAAGCGTATATTAACCGCCCAGTGTAAAAATCTGATTATTAAATAATCAGTAATGGTATAGAGATTGTAAGAATGGAAGTCAAAGATATTTTGTGCAATGCCAATTTTGGGACAGGGTTGATCACCGCGGTGGCATCGATTGGTCATACTTCGCCATACACGTTTATGCGCTTTAACCATATTAATGAGCACGCGGCGCGCTTTAAATACACTCTTTTTTTGTGGCGGCCACATACCTTGCATAAAACTATTGCTCACGTAAATCATTGGTTCATTAATCGTAATCCAAAAATCAACCAATCCGTCAAACGCTTCATGCATTTTCATGGCGTAGCGCTCAAAATAATAAGGCGATCTGCGATTGACCCAACCCCCACGCTTGGTAAGCCACAGCGGCGTGGTGAAGTGATGCAACGTAACCATGGTCGTGATATTGTATTTTTTGAGTTCCTGGAGCACTTGTTTGTAATGCCGTATGGCCAATTCATCCCATGTTCCGCATTCTGGTTCAACACGGCTCCATTCAATGGAAAAACGATGCGCATTGTGTCCAAAATCAGCAACCAGTTTGATGTCCGTTTTGTAACGTGTGTAGTGCCCCGCTGCGCGACCCGATTGTTTATTTTTGTCTTTGCGGAATTTCTTTTTTTCCCATTCCCACCAATCATTATGTTTATTATCTCCTTCTATTTGATGGGCGCTCGTGGCGGCGCCCCACAAAAATTGAGATGGGAAAAGCAGGGTGTCGTGATGATGGTTTGAAATAAGTTCAGGCGCTTTTTTTTTCATAGATTAAGCAAAAAATGATAAAAGCCCAAGACCTGCGACTATTGTCAGCACCCCCAAACCGCCGTACACGCGTGCACGGATAGATGTTGACGGTGCATAAACAGTGGGTAGTTTTTTTGCGAGTGCATAAGAAAATGGTGTTATTATGAGGTACTGGAGGCCAGCCAGCGCATTAACCGTGACGGCCCCGATTAAAGAAATGCCAAGGGCATTAAGTGTATTAGCCATCGCTCCCAGCAATTTCATAAAGGGCGCACGACGTTCTGTTTTTGTTCTTTTACGATGTATTTCTTTGCGTATTTGTCTGCGCAAACCGGGATGAAGGAAGAGCATTAATGCCGCCAGCGCGGAAAAAAATCGTGTAAATGCAAAGCCCGGAATAAAAGCGGCGGAAGTGAAAAGTTGATCAATAAATAGTGAAGAAAAGGAAAAACACAGGGCTGCCACAATAATGTAGGCTGGTGTAATGTGGTGGACTGATTTTTTTGTCCGCGGGTGTCCGGCAGTTATAAAAAATATACCGGCGATAAGCAAGAGAATGGCAAACCATTGAGTCGGCGCGTATGATTTGGCAAAAAACAGAAAAGCAATGAGCGCTGTGAAGAGCGCGGTTGACCCGCCCACAAGAGGGGGCACGCGGGCAACATCCCCTCGGTCCAGAGCGGAGAAAAATGCAATGGTGCCGGCGGTAAAGGTCGCTCCTGACAGTGCGGCGTATATCCATTCCAATCCGGAGAGTGGTTCAAATTGGAAGGGCAATAATAAGAGTGCAAACACACCGAACAGGTTGACGAGCACACCGTAAGCAACCGGGTTGCGGATTGATTTTTCAACGACAAACTTATCAGAGAGCGCTACGACCGCCCACAGAAAATGAGAACTAATGACAATAATGAGCCCGAGCATATATATTAGTATAGCACACTTCTGTGTTGTTGACATGTAATCGCCGTCATTGGTATGATGGATAGTATGGAAATGAAATGTACTGAATGCGGCAGCAACTTTGTTTACGATGAGCAAAGTCTTGCGTTGTATCAAAAAATGGGCCTTACCCCAAGCGGGGTTTGTTTTTTGTGTTCCACGCGCCACCGGCTAGCATTTCGCAATGATAGTGTTTTATATCCTCGTGTCTGTGATTTATGCAAAAAGCAAATGGTTTCTGTTTTTGCGCCGGAAAGCCAGCATGCGGTGTACTGCCAGACATGTTGGTGGGGTGACGCATGGGATCCTTTTGAGCATGGCCGGGATTTTGATTTTAATCGTCCATTTTTTGAACAATTTGGCGATTTATTTATTAAGACCAAAAAATTAAGCTTGCTTAATCTTAATTCAACCAACTCTGAATACTGCAATTACACGGTAGGGAATAAGAATTGTTACTTACTCATTGGTGGCGATTTTAGTGAAGATACCTATTATTCGCATTATGCCATGCATTCTAAAGAATGCATGGATACCTATTGGCTCAGTCACTGCGAGCTTTGTTTTGAGGCTGTAGATTGTGACAAGTGTTACAATGTTTCTTATGCGCGTTATTGCAGTGGTTGCACTGATTGTGCCTTTATGTACGACTGTAGTGGATGCACGGATTGTTTTGGTTGTGTAAACCTGCGCAATAAGTCATATTGTTTTTTTAATGAACAACTCACGCGCGAGGAATATAAAAGACGTAGGGGAGAGTATAAACTTTCCAATCGTGCGATGGTGGAAAAAGCACAGAAAGAGTTTGAGGCCTTCAAACTCAAACAGCCCCACATCTTTGCAAAACAAGTTAATTGTCAGGAAAGCAGTGGTGATAATTTAGCCGGATGCAACAGTGCGCGGAATTGTTTTGACGTTTACTTTGAAACAACGGCTGTATCTGATGTTTTTCTTGCCGGGTGGCGCTTGAATGACGTTGTTAATGCAAATCATATAGGTCATGGCACGGAATTATGTGCGCAGACCGCATTTTGTCCAAGTTCAAACAGGATTATCGGCTCTTTGACCACCTTTAATTCTTCTGAAATTTGGTATTCTTATGACTGTCATAATTCAAACAGTTTGTTTGGTTGCTCTAGCATGCGCAAAGCGGAGTTTGCCATTTTAAATAAACAATATACTAAAAATGAGTTTGGTATTTTAAAAGACAAAATTATTAGCCACATGAAAGAAACCGGTGAGTGGGGCAAGATATTTCCAAAAACGCTTTCTCCGTTTGGATACAATGAAACCTTCGCCAACCTTATTTTTCCGCTTGAAAAGAAGCAGGCGCTTCAGTTTGGTTTTAAGTGGAATGATCACGATTACGGCACTCATGGCAAAGAAACAATAAAAATAAATGACGTGCCGCTAGATATTGAAGAAGTCACTGATGATATTTTAAAAGAAATGTTTGCGTGTGAAACGTGCGGAAAAAATTTCAAAATAATACCGCAAGAATTGAAATTGCGTAAAAAATTGGGAGTGCCGCTGCCCATCAAAGATTTTTTGTGCCGCGCAAAAGATCGTTTAAAGCAGCGTAATCCGCTTATTTTGCACCATCGCCAGTGCATGTGCACGCAAAAACATGAGCATCACGCTCAAGGTCGTTGTTCTTATGAATTTGAAACAACCTACACTCCGGACCGTCCTGAAATGATTTATTGTGATGCTTGTTATAAAAAAGAAGTATACTAGGGTATCTTGATTTTTACTTTTGTGTATGCTAGTATACTGATACTCCAAGCCGGGGTAGCTCAGTTGGTAAGAGCACAGGATTCATAACCCTGAGGTCGGCAGTTCAATTCTGCCCCCCGGCACACTATTGAGGGGGTATTTTTATGTTGCGGGGGCGGGATTTGAACCCGCGACCTTCAGGTTATGGGCCTGACGAGCTTCCTGGCTGCTCTACCCCGCGATTGTTGTATTTTTATGCAATGGGAGTATACTGTATATTCAAACGTTTGTCAAACGTATGCAGATATTTTTTGATACGCTTATCATCATGGCTTTGGCGGTGCCGCTCATTTTGTTATTTTTGTTGGTGCACCACTTGGTCTCACGTCCTACAAGTCCGTGGCACAACCACCGTCATCACGCTATGGGACTTGGTTTTATGCTGACAGCTTTTTATCTCATCATTTCATGGGGTAGTTTTTTGGAACCCTATTTTTTTATTAACCATAAAGTGCCTTTGCATTTTGGTTTATCAAAACCCGTGCGTATTGTTTTTTTGGCTGATGCACAAGTCGGACCGTATAAACGTGCTTTTTTTATGAAAAAAGTTGCGTCAAAAGTGCTCGCGGCTAACCCTGATCTGGTTATTTTTGGTGGAGATTTGGTGATGAACGCAGACGCGCCACCGGAACGTGAGGCGGCCATGCTTGAACCGTTATCGCGCGTGGCGCAAGAGGTGCCTTTTTATGCGGTTTTGGGTAATCATGAGTTTGGATATGGCGAACCGAGTTTAACGTATCGCGGTGTTGATGTGCACACGGTTGTACATGATACTCTTGAGCACTATGGCATTGATGTTTTGGTTGATGAGGAGCGTCTCGTTAGCGTGCAGGGACAACAACTGCGCATTGTTGGTTTGAATGATTTGTGGGGTTCCGGATTTAAAGTTATGGAGGTTGCGCCGAGTCCTCTTCCCACGGTTGCCGTAACACACAACCCGGACTCTGTTTATTATCTTAATTCAAAAGTAATTGATTTACTGTTGACAGGCCACACACATGGTGGGCAAATCCGTTTACCGGTGCTGGGCGCGCTTGGGTATGCGGATACGCGTTTGCCTATGCGTTATTATAAAGGACTTTCTGTTATTAATGGCATTCTTCTTTACGTCACCGGTGGTATTGGTGAAAGCGGCCCGCGTGCGCGGTTGTTCAATATCCCAGAAATCACGGTTATTGATATTGACTAGCACGCCGTATGCAGCCCTCAAAAAAAATACTTGTTGGTATGTCTGGCGGCGTGGATTCTTCCGTATCCGCTGCGCTTTTGGTTAAACAGGGATATGAAGTGATTGGTGTTTACATGAAAAATTGGAGTGATACTAAAGATTTGACTGGCGTGTGCGATTGGAAAAATGAACGTCGCGATGCACAGCGCGTTGCCGCGCAACTCGGCATTCCGCTCGTTACGCTTGACTTTGAAAAAGAATATCGCAACCATGTTGTTGATTATTTATTCCATGAGTTTAAAACCGGCCGAACACCCAACCCGGATGTGTTGTGCAATAAATTTATTAAGTTTGGTGTTTTGCTGGAAGAAGCTAAAAAACGCGGGATTGATAAAGTAGCAACGGGTCATTACGCCGGTGTTAGCCATGAAGGTGGCGCATATCATTTGATGCGCGCCGTAGATGAAATAAAAGATCAAACCTATTTTCTTCATCAGCTCAAGCAAAATCAGCTGGAGCATATTATATTTCCGCTTCAAGCCATCAAAAAACAAGATGTAAAAAAAGATGCGCGAGAACTTGGGTTTGCCAATGCGGATAAAAAAGAAAGTATGGGTATTTGTTTTGTAGGACCGGTTTCCATGCGTGAGTTTTTGGGTACTCGCATTAAGCCACGTCCGGGCCGTGTGGTGACCAGCGTCGGGGATGTGGTAGGCGAACACGATGGTTTGCCTTTCTATACGTTAGGCCAGCGTTACGGCGCGGTACAACGCGGTGGGCAAGAGCCGTTGTATGTGGTTGCTAAAGATAAACAGCGTAATATATTGATAGTTGGTGGCGAAAATGATCCATTATTATTCAAAAAAGATGTGTTTTTGAAGGGGGTTAACTGGATTCCCCGCAAACCTGCCTTACCATTTAAGTGTCTGGCGCGGTTCTGCCATGGCGGGCATTTGAATAAAGTAGCGGTTTTTGGTAAACTAAAAGGTATACAGGTTGTGTTTAAAGAATCACAGCGTGCCCTTACCCCGGGCCAATTTTTGGTATTTTATAATAATTATGAGTGTCTTGGGGGTGGGGTGATACAGTAACAGTGTAAAATAAGAAATTATGACAACTAGCACACAATATTTAGAATTTGGCACTGCTGAAAATTTGAGTTTAATTGCTATTATTTTGTCAATTCTTTTTTCAATGTTAACAATTATCTTGAATAGGCGTGAGAAGCCAAACGTAATGCCCATTGAAGAAAAGGTTTCAATTGTGGGAGGCGATATTAACCACTTAATTTTAGTTTTAAAGAATACATCATCTACAAATTTGCATGGACTGACTATTTTGACGAACGTTTTCAACGCTAACCTAGAAGAAATTGAAAGCATGCATTTTAAAAATAAATTTTTGTTTACCATCGGTGGTGAGACTACTTTTAACTTTGGGTTCAATCTTCAAGGTTTTGATTTAAGGAATAAATTTTATATCCGTGTTCGATTTAAAGGTTATTATTTGTCAAGATTACCATGCTTTCCAAAATATTCTGCTGAACAAGTAATCTGGTATTCAGCCCAACAGCTTTTAGTGGATGGCAGCCAAATAACTCTCAAATTATCAACAACCCATGTAGACGAGATTGAAAAATTAGAGGCTAAACACAGAAATGCTTTTAAAGAATATGGGAAAGGGGTCGATAAAAAGTTTAGGTATCCACGTTGGATTTTTTAGTTAGCTTTTTTTGGTTATGACTTACGATTATTTTGTTGCATCTCGATTTCGCAATAAAGATTTTATCCTTCCGTTTGTAAAACAATTGCGTGAGAAGGGTAAGACCGTTTATTGTTTTTTGGAAACAGAGCCATCGCAACAGTATGTTGGTGGGCTTGACGCAGATGCAGAAGAATCAATGAAACAATTTGAGGCAATAACCGATTATAGAAATGACCCGCGCGTCCGCGAGATTTTTGAAACAGACATGACAGCTCTGCACGCATCTGATACACTGGTTTTGCTATTGCCGGCAGGTAGGTCATCTCATGTTGAGGCCGGTGTTGCATATGGTTTGGACAAAAAGCTAGTGTTAGTTGGTGAACAAAAAGAAACAGAGAGTTTGTATTTGATATTTAATGAAGTATACAATACGGCTGACGAATTTTTCAATAGTATATGAACACCCATGAAATCCGTAAAAAATATCTAGAATTTTTCGCCTCAAAAGGCCACAAAGTATTGCCTTCGGCTTCTTTGTTGCCGGAAAATGACCCTACAACGCTCTTTACCGGAAGTGGCATGCAGCCCATGGTGCCGTATTTATTGGGCCAGCCACATCCGGAAGGCACGCGTATTGCTGACTCGCAAAAATGTTTTCGCAGTCAGGATATTGAAGAAGTGGGGGACAATCGTCATACCACGTTTTTTGAGATGTTGGGCAACTGGTCACTTGGCGATTACACAAAACACCAACAAATTCCATGGATGTTTGAATTTCTCACGGAAGTTCTTGGGCTTAATGAGAGAAAGCTTTATATCACCTGTTTCCGTGGCATGCCATATTACAATATTCCTCCAGATGAGGACTCTGCGAGTATTTGGAAAAATATGTTTCATGCCCGAGGTATTGAGGCCGATTTTCAGTATGATGCAGCAGAAAGAGGCATAAAGGATAAGAGACGCATCTTTTTTTATGACGAAACCAAAAATTGGTGGAGTCGTGCTGGTGTGCCAAGCAATATGCCAGAAGGCGAACCAGGCGGACCTGATAGCGAAATGTTTTGGGATTTTGGCGCAGAACTAAAATTGCATGAAGCATCTGAATATAAAGATAAGCCATGTCATGTAAACTGTGATTGCGGCCGATTTATGGAAATTGGCAACAATGTATTCATGGAATATGTCAAAACCGAAGAAGGGTTTGCGCCATTACGGCAAAAAAATGTTGACTTTGGTGGTGGTTTGGAGCGCATTGCCGCGGCCTACAATAACAATCCTGATGTGTTCATGATTGATTTGTTTGCAGACATGCGCGCTCATCTTGAAAAAGTTTCAGGCAAAATATATGGCGCAGATCCTAAAAATACCCGTGCTTTCCGCGTCATACTGGATCACCTTCGTGCCGCAGTATTTTTAATGAACGATGGTGCGCTACCCAGCAATAAAGATCAGGGTTATTTCACTCGTCGCCTAATTCGCCGTGCTGTACGGTTTGGTAATGAGCTTGGTATTCAAGATAATTTTTGTGAAGCGGTAGCGGAAGAAGTTGTCAGCACCTACCAGGATGTTTACCCCGCCTTACTGAAAAATAAAATTGTTGTTCTTGCCGAACTGATCAAAGAAGAAACAAAATTCCGCAAAACACTCGAACAAGGCTTGAAACAATTTCAAATACTTACAAAAAACAATAAGCCGCTCACGAGCGAGGATGCATTCCTGCTGTATCAAAGTTTTGGTTTTCCCAAAGAGGTGATGCGAGATCTCTCCAAAGAGCACAACCTCACCTTTGATGAAAACGGCTTTGAAGAAGAAGACAAAAAACATCAAGACATGTCACGAGCAGGTTCTGAACAAAAATTCAAAGGTGGCTTGGCTGACACCTCTGAAATGTCCGTCAAATATCACACAGCAACACATCTGCTCCACGCCACGCTACGCAAAGTATTAGGCGAACACGTTGAACAAAAGGGGAGTAACATCACCCCGGAACGCCTGCGCTTTGACTTTTCACATCCTGCAAAAATGACTGATGAGCAGAAAAAGCAGGTTGAAGATATGATTAATGCCGTTATCGCCAATGACTTGCCGGTTAATTTCAAAATAATGCCCGCCTCCGAAGCAAAAGCGCTCGGCGCCATGGGTCTTTTTGAAGATAAATACGCGCAAATGGGGGACAATATTAAGGTATACTCTATCGGGGATGATGCACGCGGATACTATTCACGAGAAATTTGTGGTGGCCCTCATGTAGAACATACCAGTACACTTGGTCACTTTAAAATAATAAAAGAAGAGGCAGTCAGCGCTGGTGTGCGGCGTATCAAAGCCGTGCTTGAATAGTATGATTAAGGTAATACGTTCTTTTATAGTTACTCGTCTCTGGCCGCATCGCATTTCTTTTGCGCGTTATACGGTCGTGGGCACAAGCAGCTTTGCATTTGATATTGTACTCATGATATTTTTTTCTGATGTTTTGCGCTGGAAACCAATGCTTGCGGTGCTTTTGGTTCAGCCAATAATTATCGTGTACAATTTTTTACTTAACAAATATTGGTCTTTTAGTTCAAGTTTATGGAGTCATAAACAAGTTGTAAAATATCTTTCGCTTGTTGTGTGGAATTATGCGTTTTCATTTTTGAGCATGATGGTGTTTAATGAGCTCTTGCAAATTCATTATATTTTGGTTCGTGTTGGAACTGTTATGCTTATGGTAAGCTGGAACTTTGCGCTATACAAGTGGTGGGTGTACCGCCCCACCCTGTAAAAAACAGCTAAAATAAGCCCAAAATAACTTATCCCCAATAGAACTTTGGCTCTCTTGACAGAAAAACGAAAATTATTTATACTATTCACGTGTTAAATTTCTGAAAATCTCCTAATGGGAAAGCAAGATACGGTAGAAATGAAAGGTGTTGTTGATGAGCTATTACCAGGCACTACCTTTCGCATACAATTAGAAACTGGCGCTTTCATCATTGCCCACTTATCAGGCAAGATGAGAATGCACCAGATTCGTCTGACTGTCGGAGACGAGGTCAAAGTTGAAATGAGCCCCTATGATCTTACCAAGGGGCGCATTATTTATCGCTTTTAATTTTTATATTATACCACACACGCGTTTATGAAAGTTCGCGCTTCAGTAAAAAAAATGTGCAAGGATTGCCGTGTGACGCGTCGCAAGAAGCGTGTTGTGGTTATGTGCAAAAATCCTAAACATAAGCAAAGACAAGGATAAACCTTATGCGTGCCGCAGGTGTAACACTCCCCAAAGATAAACGAATTGCGATAGCTCTCACTTATATCAAAGGTATTGGAAAAACCAGTGCTGTTCATATTTTGCAGAAAGCACATGTGTCGGATGACGTACGCGTTAAAGATTTAAAACAAGATGAGGAAGATCGCCTTCGCATGATTGTTGAAAAAGAATATAAGACAGAAGGCGACCTAACCCGTGAAACCTTGCTTAACGTAAAGCGCCTTACTGAAATTAAAGCATATCGCGGTATTCGCCATGCACGGCATTTACCTGTGCGTGGGCAAAAAACAAAAACTAACAACAGAACGGTTCGCGGTAATGTAAGAAAGTCAGCTGGTAGCGGCCGTAAACCCGCGGCACAAAAGACGTAATCATGTATGGCTCAAAAACAAGAAGCAAAAAAAACAGCAAAAAAAGTGGTGCATAAAAAACAGCAAAAAAAGAACGCCATAAAACAGATTTCACAGGGCAAGGCCTATGTTAAGGCGAGTTATAACAATACCATTGTTTCCATTACTGATATGCAGGGTAATGTCTTGGCTTGGGCAAGTTCAGGTGTGGTTGGTTTTAAAGGTCCTAAAAAAGCAACCCCCTATGCCGCAACGCTTATTGTTAAAAAAGTTGCTGAAGCGGTTGAGCAGTATGGTTTAAAAGAAGTTGTTGTTAGCGTGCAGGGTATCGGCGGCGGTCGTGAAGCTGCCATTCGCGCTCTGAATGCTCATGGTTTTAATGTTACATCTATTATTGATACAACGCCGATTCCTCATAATGGTTGCCGTCCGCCGCATCGTCGTCGTGTTTAATGTTTATGCCGTTTGAACCAAAGTGTAAACAATGCCGGAGAGAGGGGACTAAACTTTTCCTGAAAGGTGAAAAGTGTTTTGGAACAAAATGTCCTGTTGTTCGCCGTACCTACCCGCCCGGTGTACATGGTCCCGCGCAAACGAGGACCAAAAAGCTCATGGGTTTTGCCCGTCAGCTTCGTGAAAAGCAAAAAGCGCGTCGTGTGTATCGTCTTAAAGAATATCAGTTCAGAAATTATGTTGAAGCTGCACAACGCAGAAAAGGTGACAGCGGGCAGTTTTTGAAAAATATGCTTGAAATGCGTCTTGATAACGTAGTGTATCGCACCGGTTTTGCCACGTCACGTGATCAAGCGCGTCAGCTTGTGGGTCATGGTTTAATTCGTGTCAATGATAAAAAAGTCAACATTCCTTCATATCAAGTTTCGGTTGGTGACGCGTTGACCTTTAAAGACGCAACGTTGAATTCAAAAATTGGTGAAGAAGTCAAAAAACGCCTTGAAAAACTGGAACCACCCAGTTGGATTACTATTAATCCCACCCGTGTTGAGGCAAAGGTTACGAGCACACCTCGTGAGGAGGACATGGGATTGATATTCGATACGCAACCAATTATCGAATATTATTCACGTTAATTTATTATATGGAAGAGATTCTCATACCTTCGACCATAGAATTTGAAGAAACTGCTGGAGCCAATTCTGGTTCCGTGATCATTACGCCGTGTTTTCACGGTTATGGCACGACCTTGGCCAATGCTTTGCGTCGCGTCCTTCTTTCTTCTTTGCCCGGCGCAGCAGTTACGGCTGTGCGCATCAAGGGCGTGCAACATGAGTTTGCTACGATTGAAGGAGTAAAAGAAGATGTTATTGAAATTTGTTTGAATCTTAAGGAGCTCAATTTAAAATGTTTTAGCCAAGAAGAAGTCGTGCTGCGTCTTAAGAAAAAAGGCGAGGGTGAAGTGACCGCAGCTGATATTGGAGCCAATGCTGATGTTGAAATAATCAATACAGATCACCACATTTTGACGTTAACGGATAAAAGTGCTGACGTTGATATGGAAATTGTTGTGCGCCAAGGCCGCGGTTATGTGCCGGTTGAACAACGTGATGACAAGAATCTTCCGCTTGGCACCATTGCGATTGATGCCATTTATACTCCGGTTAAAGACGTCGGCTACAAGATTGAAGCAACACGTGTGGGGGACATCACCAACTACGAGAAATTGACCATGGATATACAGACCGATGGCACTATTTCTGTAAAAGATGCGGTGAAACAGGCCGTTGCTATTCTTATGAATCATTTTACGGTTATTAAGGACTCGGCTGAAACGTAATCTCTTGGTATGCGTAAGAGAAGTAAAACAAAAACACTTGATAGAAAGAAAGCCGGGCGCGAAGCATTATTGCGCAGTTTGGCTGAAGGTTTGATTTTGTACGAAAAAATTCAGACCACGGACGGGCGTGCAAAGACGGTCCGTTCACTTGTTGAACGTCTCATTACGTACGCAAAAGATCCATCTCTTG
>DNQG01000016.1 GCA_003501255.1 Candidatus Magasanikiibacteriota bacterium | reverse complement strand
CAACGAGCCGCCGTTGCCGGGCGGTGGGTGCGCCAAGATCGTGGAGTTCCACGTCTCCGACCGCTTCGCGCCGCAGAGCAAGCAGGTCGCCCTGGCCGTCATCGCGCGCATGGATGACCGTGTGAAGTCCCTGTGGATCGCGGCGGTCGTGAAGGCCAGCCACGAGATCATGAGCGGCAACATCAAGGCGCTCGCGCTCGCCTACCACGCCTACATCAACAACCGCGGCGACATGACCATGCTGCCCTTCCGGGAGATCATGACCAGTGGCATCTGCGCCGGTCTCCTGACCATCGCGCGCGAGCAGCTCGGCGAGGAGGTGCCCGACGACGAGGCCGCCAAGGCCACGGCGCTCAGCGACACCGTGGAGCAGTCGCAGGGCACGCCCGCCGGGTCCACGGGCCTCGGGGTCAACAAGCAGCCGATCCAGGCCGACTAGAGCTCGCTTCTGCGGGCAAAAACACACGCTCGGAGGGCGCGTGTACAACGTATCACCGGTGCCGGAGATTCCACGTAGGACTCTCTGGTGCCGGTGTTTTTAATTCAGCATGTTTTAAGAATTTTTTTTCAAAATTATTATCTGCCGTCCCAAACGTTGATCTGGCCTATGCCACCACAGTGCCGGGAGTGGTATTTTTTCTTTTTGCAATAATGAGAGATATTCAACCGGTAATGGTTCTTCAAGAAACCACTCATTTTTTTCAAAATCATGTTGTGTTAAAGGAGAAATCCAACCACCATCAAATCGCAGCGCTGGAACAATCAAAACCACACGCCCATTTTTTTTCAAAATAGCACGCAGCGCCCGCAGTGAATCAAGATATAATTTTTTTAATTCATAGCCAACATCGCGTATGCGTTTTTCATTCTCTCTTCCTTTGAGCGGCGGCCCGAGTAATGGTTCAGTAACCACAGCGCTCACTGAATTTTTTTGAAACAGTTCAGCAATGCGCCGTGCGTCAAACTTCTTAACCACAATGTCTTCAGTCCGTTTTTTAACAACCCATGCAATATTTTTAAGCGTATCATTTACGGCTTTTTCACTGATGTCGCTTCCCGCAATATGTGTATAACCCATGAGCGCTGCTTCAGTTAAAATAGTGCCTGAACCGCAAAACGGGTCTATGAGCAATCCATGATGCGGGCACTGCGCCAAATTAACCATCATGCGCGCCACTTTAGGCGGCAGCATGCCGCTTTTGGCATCGCGGCCCGGGCGGCCATAGTCACGCTCTGAAAATCGTTCAAACGGCTGTACGGCCTGCATGTGTGCAACCGCAACTCCATTGTTTGTTTTTATGAGTAACAATTCAGCGCCTTCGCTGTCCAGTTTATAATTTTTAATCTGCGGCGCGGTTAAGGCAGCACCGCGTCCCTCAACATAACGGGCAGAGACGCCGCCTTCACGCAGCAATCGTTTGCACTCAAGTCCCAAACGCACAGGAACCGTAACACCATAGCCGCTAATACCAAAAGAAAATTTGCCTTTTTTTGCCCGGGCCGCATTGCGCAACTCCGTCACAAGTTCAGCAGGGTCTGGGGTAGTGCCTTTAAGAACAGGCAGCACGGTACCTATTTTAATCGTTCCGCCCAATTCTTCCATGAGTGCATGTGCGTCAACAACATGTCTGCTCTTAATGAGCGCAACATCGCGGCTGACATATGAAAATGTAAAATCAAAACTATGGTTTTCAAAAACCGCTTTAATTTCCGCCAGTGAGAGCGCCGGTTCTCTGCCAAGAATAAAAGCTAAGGTGTGCATATCACATGGCAGGCGTTTCTGCAGTTGGTATGGCCTGGAATGGATTGCGTGGGACGTTTCTTTTTACAGGAAGTTGTTTTTTTGCTTGCCATCGTTCCTGTGTTTTTTCAAACAAATTCACATTAATGTTTTCAAGCCCGCTGTCTTGTTGGTATGCAATAGCAAGCGCGCTGTGTTGCAGGGGTATATACACATGACTGTAGAGCACTAGGAGGGCACTGGCGAGGAGCATAACAGAAATAACCATGACAAACAGCCAACCGTAAAATACCCATGGAATAACGGTTGGCGCTGTGCTCCGGGTTTCCGGTGAATGGGTTAATCGGTTCAGTAATTGTTTTATTGTTTCAACGAACATAAATGGTTCCAAAAATATGAACGAATAGATTATGGGAAGTTGGATTATCCTCAACACGTTTGAGTTCAACGGTATTGAGTGAGAGATAATAGTCGGCTTGTTCAAGCCCACTCAAAAAATTCATAATGCCTTCAAACCCGCCGGTCAATTGCATATCCAGGGTAAAACCAAGTTTGAGCTGGGGCATCTTGGCATCAATGGGTTTTGGGTCTAATTTTATGTTAAGGTCATTCAACTGGGCAAGGCCTTCCACAAATCGGATAAATTGCAGTTCAGTTTCCGGAGTGAGGAGCGCATTGTCCCATGCATTAACCACATTTTTAATCTGTGGCAATTTGATGTTTGACTTGCGGAGCTGCTGGGTTTTTGCATATTGATTTTCAAGCATGGTTTGGAGTGCGTCAGTTTGTGCATGCACGCTTTGCAAGCGTGTATACGTGGGAATGGTAATGAGCGCCACCACAAGAGCAATAGTGAGCAGTGAAAGCGTCAGAGTGATGTATGCTTGTTTTTCCGGGGTAAGGCGTGTCATACTAATACTGTAAATCTTTAAGCATTAAAATAAGCGTAACGCCAAAGGGCTTTTCTTTAATGGTAATGAGTTCAGATAAAGGCAACTCCACATCTTTAACCCATGCTTTGGTGAGCAGTTTTTGTTCCAGTGCTGCGACACTTTCACGATTATCGGCAAGGCCCGTAAGTTTTGCGCGTCCGCTTGCCCTATCAAATGACCAACTGTTCCACGTAATATCCGTTGGTGTTAGTTCAGTTATAGCGGCCAATATTATACTCCAAGGTATAAATTCTTTTTGCGCAGTATTGATTTGATTGATGCGTTGGTTAATGCGCACGGCTTCTTGGCGAACCTGCGCGCGCTGCGGTGTGGTTGCTGCAAAGCCCGCTGCGATGGTGGTGAAATTTTCTTCAAGAATATAGAGACCCAGCAGGAGCGCAACGGAAATAATGCACAGCCCAAACAACACAATCTCCATGATGTGTTTTAAAAATAAAAAGGTCGTGAGTCGGCGTATGTGTTTTTTCTTTCGGGGTGCAAGTACGTTGAGGCGGAGTGCTGCCATATTAAATTTCATCTTTTTTAACGAGCGGATTGCTGGCGGCTCGTAGTGCAAGGCCTATGGCTGTGGCGTACGCGTGTAAATCGGCCTGCGTGAGCGGGGATATTTTTTTGGTAAATAAATTCTGCCATGGGTTGCCGGCATGCACCATTATTTTTAAACGTGTGGACAGCAGTTTATCAAGCCCCAAAGCATTAGCGCCTCCGCCGCATAAGTGTATGGTTTCCACATGGCGGTTGTGCGATGATTCATTTTGATAAAATGTTAGGGTGCGTTCAATTTCACGAGTCAAATATTCTGCTTCGCGCGCAAGTATGGTCCATTCACGGCGGTTGTAGCCTTTAGGGTCAAACCCTTTTTCATGTTTAAGCATTTCAGCCTCTTTTTTTTCTGTGTTGAAAAGGTGCGAAATTAATTCAGTCACATAGTTGCCTGAAAAATCAAACGTGCGCGTTAGCTGCACGGCATTGTGGTCGTAGATAACAAGCGTTGTTGAAGAAGCACCTACATCTAAAATACCCTGCGCTCCTTGGGGTTGTGCCTCTTCCTCCGTTTTATGGACAGCAACGAGCGCACGCGCAAGGGCGACTGATTCAAGCTCAAACGCAAGCGGTGAAAGCCCCGCGATTTCCAAAAGATATGTGTAGCTATCTATGGTTTGCTTTGGGGCAGCCGTGACCATAAGTCCTTGTCGCTCGTATCCTTCCATGGCTGGGATGGTTTGCCAATCAACGTAGAGTTCGTCGGCAGGGAGCGGAATGTGTTCTTCAATGAGTGTGTTAATGGTTGCGGCAGTTATTTCTTCATCCGGCTCAAACGTGGTGTATTTGAGAAATGTTTTTGTTTCAGGGACGCTTGCCACAACCCAGTTTTGCGCTTTGCGCCAGCGGGTTTGGCGTACCAGTTCCTTGAGTGTTTTGACGACGGGCTCGGGGTGGATAACTTCACCATTAACAAGAGCGCCCTCTGGTAGCCGCGCGCGGCCGTAGGAGAGCAGCTTGAATTCCGTTTTGAATGGTTTGGGCGTTGAGTGGACACGAACGAGTTTGAGCGATGTGTCACCTATGTCAAGCCCAAAAGCGCCTTCAAACGGGTTAAAGGGCATACGGATGATAATGTGGTAATGCTATATAGGTAGTATAGCATTTTAAGTCCCTTGTCTCAAGTGGCTCCCGGAAGAGTCGCTTTGAGGGCTTGTCGCCAAATACCATTTCTACTGCACATTCAGATTTTTGGTCATAATCGTTTCAAAATTTTTCGGCTTAACAAATAGTTAGGCCTCAAAATTTATTCAACGATTCTGCCTCAAAAATCTGAATGTTCGTAACGAAAGCGTATTTGGTGACCAGCTCATTTTCAAGAGCTTATATATATGTCTTTGTGGACACAGGTATAAATGCTTGGAAAAATATGGTCCACGGCGGCTCTCATCAAATTTTCCGGTTAAGGATAATTTGAGAGAGCCGCGCCGTGGGGTCGGCCGCCGGTGCGCGTCGTTCGCGCGTGTCGTGCTGGCGCCTAGGCGCCGATCATGACACGTACGACGTCCGCGTGCACGATCACGCTGGTCTGGTAGCTGAGCCACCAGACCGCGACCGCGATCACGAGACCGACCGCGAAGTGGATCGGGCGCAGGCCCTGGTCCACGCACGTCACGCTGTCCTCCACGGTCTCCTCGGCCGTGGGGGGAAGGATGTTGATCCCGTCGTCGTCGACGAGGAACAGCTCGCACGCGACGCTCAGGGCGTCGCCTCCGCTCATGCCGCTGATACCGCGGGAAAAAAAGTGGTCAGCGGCGAAGATGGCGGTGGTCTGCATTGTCATGCTCCTATGGTACGGTGATTGACCCCTTCTTGCGGGGTCGCTCGGGTGGTGGCCTCGGAGGCCGTGGTACAACGGAAGTTTGAAGGGAAGATACAAACTGCTTAACAGAGCCAAGATTGCCTGTAATATCGTAAATTTGGCTCAACAAAGCTAAATCTGTATTTTCCCTTCAATACCATTGTTTTGTAAAGAACACTCTCTTTCTCATTTTCGAACAGCCAAGTATATCACAAAAAAGACCTTTTGTCAAGGGCACTAAGGCAATTTTTCTTTAAATTTGGCTTAATTAAGCTAAAAATTATTTATATCCACAGTATTTCCACAGGGTTTTTTTGACTTTTGAAAATGCCGCGCCTACAATACTCAACATGGAGGGGCGAAACGAACAAACAAAAAATTATCACAAGATGCGGGAACAAGCCCGTGTTTTTTATACTCAAATAATAAAAATAAACTGTCCGGCTTTTAACAATGAACCAGTTTATTTTACTGCTGGTGGCTTTCGGCATCTTGTATGCAAGAGTAACCGCAAAGAAAGACAAAAGAATGTGCAAGTAGCCAAATTTGGTTTATTGAAGAAAGTCGTTTTTCTCATTAGTCACACAACAACACATCAGGAATATGAAGAAAGATTGTTACAAGGGAGATTAATACAATATTGGGGTTTTGTCGCAATCATTAATAATTTTCGTATCAAAGTTATTGTTCATCAAATAGGTTACGGTAAAAAAGAATTTTTAAGCGTCATTCCTGCATGGAAAATATATCACTACAAAGATATTAAATTAATTTCAAACGCGGTAGGTGATTTGGGAGATGATTAAAACAAAAATACCCCCATAAGGGATATCTTTGTTATGCCTGCTTTCAGCTTTTGTGGCCGTTTCCAGCTTTTTTGGCCGAATAGGGCTTTCGCCCCGCAAGCACATAGTCATGGTAGCAAATTTTAAAACACCTGTCAAGCGTTTGTTTAAGGAGAATATATGCTTTCAACCATTCAGTCCGCGGCCGTGACGGGCCTTTCATGCGAACTCGTACGCGTGGAAACAGATATCACCACTGGCTTCCCCTCATTTTCCGTGGTGGGTATGCCAGACATTGCAGTACGAGAAGCAAAAGAACGTATTCGTTCTGCCATTAAGAACTCTGGCTATGAATTTCCGTATAATCATCGCATTGTCATTAACTTGGCGCCAAGTTCAGTGAAAAAAGTCGGATCAGTATTTGATCTTCCTATGGCGCTTGGCGTGATGCTTTCAACCGGCGCATGCCCTACGCCGCCGGTGCGCTCACTGTTTGTTGGCGAACTTGCGCTGGACGGCAGTGTGCGTTTCACCAAAGGCATTTTGCCCATCACTATTTTTGCGCGTGAGCACAATATTGAGCAGTTATACATTCCCAAAGCAAATGTTGAAGAAGCAGTCATGATTAAAGGCATCAGCATCATTCCTCTGGAGCATCTGCGAGAATTGGTTGAACATCTCAAAGGAGAAAAAAAACTTGAGGCCATACCACAAGGCGCAGTTCCACGTGCAAACACACAACACGCAAGCCAGCACGACTTTGCACACATAAAAGGACAAGAAACCGCAAAGCGCGCGCTTGAAATTGCCGCGGCAGGCGGACACAATGTTTTGCTCTCTGGCGTACCGGGCGCAGGCAAGACACTGCTCGCGCGTTCACTGCCATCTATTTTACCGCCCATGACAGAACAAGAAATTTTGGATGTTACCAAAATTTATTCTGTCGCCGGATTATTGCAACAAGACAAACCGCTTGTCACTGAACGCCCTTTCCGCGCGCCGCATCACAGCGCCAGCCGCACTGCGCTTATTGGCGGCGGCACCACGCCGCGCCCGGGTGAAGTATCGCTTGCGCACCGTGGTGTTTTATTTTTAGATGAGTTACCGGAGTTCCCGCGCAGCGTAACAGAGAGTTTGCGTCAGCCACTTGAAGACGGCAGTGTAACCATTTCACGCGCGCAAGAAACCGTTGCCTATCCGGCGCGGTTTATGCTGGTTGCATCGCGCAATCCGTGTCCGTGTGGCTATTTGTATGATTCCAAAAAGCAATGCATATGTTTGCCACAGCAGGTTATTAACTACGAGCAGCGCATTTCAGGACCAATGTTAGACAGAATTGATATTCATCTTGATGTTGCGCGTGTTGAAGTTGAAAAACTGGCGTCGCACACCGGTGCAGAGCCAAGTGACGCTGTGCGCGAGCGTGTAACACAAGCGCGCAATATTCAGACACAACGTTTCAGCACCGGAACCACTACCAACGCGGAAATGAGTGCGCAAGACATCAAAAAATATTGCGTGCTTGATGCAGAAAGCGCGCGCATGTTGCATCAAGCCGTTGATAAGCTGCACTTGTCAGCGCGTGCATATTATCGCGTGTTAAAAGTTGCGCGTACGATTGCTGATCTTTCTGCACAAGAAAAAATTCAGCATGAACATGTGGCAGAAGCGCTTCAGTATCGTCCGCGAAATGAATAAAAAATATTTTTCCTCTTGACATGTGCATAACTCTATGCTTAAATGATAGCAACAAAGTTCGTCATGCCATGCACACTGCTTTATACGCGTGCGCAACAACGCATGAAGATGATAACCGAGAGTTTCTTTCACTCGCTGAAGGAAGCATGTCATCTCAACACGAACTTTCCACGAGGCTAGCCGTGCGTGGGAACGCGCAAATGCCGGCCTCACTAATAATTATGCACCCCCGATTTAATCGGGGGTGCACTGTTTTTATCTGACGTATTGCAAGGGGTTCACCTGTTTTCCATTAACACGAATTTCAAAATGCACATGAGGGCCTGTTGATCGGCCGGTTGAACCCATACCTGCAATGGTCTGGCCCTGTTGTACACGGTCGCCTACCTTCACAAAGAGTTGTCCTGTTGCGGCATGAGCGTACAGCGTGGTAACGCCGCCCCCGTGATCAATACGCACATTGCAACCATAGCCACCGTTCCAGCCACATTGGGAGTAGGTAACACGTCCTGCACGCGCTGCATAAATAGCAGTGCCAACTGGTCCGGCGATATCAACACCGGCATGACGCCAGCCAAAATACTGGGTGATGCGTCGTGCTGGTGTTGGCCAGATGTATCGTGAGCCGGCTGGTGCGATAATTGACGGCGGGGCTGAAGCAACACCACGGAAACGGGCAGACGCAGCGCTTGACGAGGGGTCAACATAACCGCCTTTAGTGCCTCCGGGTATGAGGAGCCGGTCTCCAACGGCTAGTTTTGATTCATCGGCAATGCGATTTGCTTCAATAATTTTTTCAACATCAACCTTGTAGGTTTTGGCTATTTTGTTTAATGTTTCTCCTTTTTTAATACTATGACTCACGCCGCTTATAGGTAAGACGCGCAGCGTTTGCCCCGGGCGGATATAGGAATAAAAATTGAGATTATTTTCCCAGAGCAATGTATTAACTGAAATGCCGAATGCTTGCGCAATACCGCTAACAGTATCACCCGGTTGCACCGTGTAGGTTATGGTTTCCGTGCGCGCACTTTCATAAGCCCCCGGGAGAATGCTTGGTTTGGTAAGCGCTGTGCCACCCAACGCAAGCGAGCCCAGTTCCTCGCGCTCCGGTTCTTGTTCTGTCTCCAGTTCAATGACGCGCGGTCTGGTTGCGCCACTGTCCCATGTTTCAATATCAACAGTAAGCGGTTCCGGAATAATTTCATCAACAAAATATTCTTCCCCGGGCCCCACAAGGTGAAAAAGCACTGGTTCGCTGCCCGGTGTGACAACCGTGGCTGCTTTGGTGGTAAAGCGCGTGTGGGGAAGCAGAAGCGTTATCATAAGTCCCAGGGTAAAAATCAAAAGGAAACGAGGATGCGCCAGTAATTCATGGGCGCGTTGGGAGAGTGGTATTTGTTCAAGATGCAGCAGATGTTTTGTTTTCAGATACAGGCGGTAGAACAAAAAGAAAAGTGGCACAGCCGTGCGTTTCCCTAACACGTATCCGCTAAAAAACAAAAAACGACCTGTTTTCCACAGGATGCGTTTGGATATAATGAGAATAGTGTAAATAATCAATAAAACCTTGTGTAAAAGGCGTTTTTGCATAGAGCACTATAACCAGTTTCTACTATAGCACAAAAAAGACCTTTCGTCACGCCTGTTTTGTAGTGAGTTCGTTGACAAAAATAGTTATTTTCGTTATGCTTATTGATATTAAAATACTATGACACTTCCTTTAATTCTCGCGCTCGCAGCCAGCGCACTCGCCGTTTTGTATGGCATTGTTTTAATTGGCTGGATTAACAAACAACCGGCAGGCGATGAACGTATGCGTTCAATTGCGCGTGCCATTCAGGAGGGTGCACAGGCCTATTTGAGCCGACAATACAAAACCATTGCGGTTGTCGCTTTGGTTGTTTTTGTGTTGTTGTGGATTTTTATTGATGGGCGTGGTGTGCCGATTTCCGGCATCGGTTTTTTGTTGGGCGCCGTGCTTTCCGGCGCTGCCGGTTTTATTGGTATGCATGTTTCCGTACGCGCCAATGTGCGTACTACTGAAGCTGCCAAAAATGGCTTACAGCCCGCATTGAATGTTGCGGTGCGCGGCGGTGCCATTACGGGTATGCTCGTGGTGGGTTTGGCGCTGTTGGGCGTTGTACTATTTTACATGCTCACCAAGGACTTGGGCGCACTCGTGGCTTTTGCGTTTGGTGCAAGCTTGATTTCCGTATTTGCAAGAATAGGTGGTGGTATTTATACAAAAGCTGCGGACGTGGGCGCGGATCTGGTTGGTAAAGTTGAAAAAGGCATTCCGGAAGATGATCCGCGCAATCCAGGTGTTATTGCAGACAACGTTGGCGACAACGTTGGCGATTGTGCCGGCATGGCCGCTGATCTGTTTGAAACGTATGCCGTAACTGCCATTGCCACTATGTTTTTGGGCGATTTGTTGTTTGAGGGTAACAACGCGATTTTTTATCCGATGGTGATGGGCGCCGCCGCTATTGTGGCATCTATTGTGGGTACGTTTTTTATTCGTCTATCAAAGGACAAAAACATCATGGGTGCTTTGTACAAAGGGCTTATGGTGGCAGGTATTGTATCTGCCGTCCTTTTTTATTTTGCTACCAACTGGCTTATGAAAGGTGTTGATGGTATTTTTTCTTCAGCACTTATCGGTTTGGTTTTAACTGGCCTTATGGTCTGGGTTACGGAATACTACACGTCAACCAGCTACAAGCCCGTGCGCTCCATCGCAAAGGCATCTGAAACCGGCCATGGCACCAATGTGATTGCCGGCATTGCCGTAGGTATGAAATCAACCGCGCTCCCTATTGTATTTATTTCCGCTGCTATTTTAGGCGCTTACGGTTTGGCGGATTTATATGGTATTGCAGTTGCTGCCATGGCTATGTTGTCATTGGCCGGTATTATTGTGACGATCGACGCCTACGGTCCCATTACCGACAACGCCGGCGGCATTGCGGAGATGGCTGCATTACCGGAATCCGTACGCGAGGTGACGGATCCGCTGGATGCTGTTGGTAACACCACCAAAGCGGTAACCAAGGGCTACGCTATTGCCTCTGCCGCTTTGGCAGCACTCGTGCTATTTGCTGACTTCACGCACAAATTGCCGGAGGGAACGGTTTTCTTGATTGATAATCCGCGCGTGCTTGTTGGTTTATTTATTGGCGGTTTGTTGCCGTATTTGTTTGGCGCGCTTGGCATGGAAGCAGTCGGGAAAGTTGCCGGGCATGTGGTTGAAGAGGTACGCCGTCAGTTTAAAGAAATTCATGGTATCATGGAAGGTAAGACAAAGCCGGATTACGGAAAATGCGTTGACATTGTAACGCGCGGCGCTATTGGTCAGATGTTTGTTCCCGCTTTAATTCCTATTGTGGTGCCGATTATTGTTGGTTTTGGATTGGGTGTTGAGGCGTTGGGTGGATTGCTGGTGGGTACGATTGTAACCGGTGTGTTTGTGGCCATCTCAATGACATCAGGTGGTGGCGCATGGGATAATGCCAAAAAGTTTATTGAAAAAGGTAACTACGGTGGTAAAGGTTCGTTTGCGCACCAAGCTGCGGTGACGGGCGATACGGTCGGCGATCCTTACAAGGATACTGCCGGGCCGGCGATTAATCCTATGATTAAAGTGGCAAACATTGTTGCGCTGTTGATTGTTGGGTTGCTTGTATAACAAAATAAAAAAATCGGTCAGCTCGCGCTCCCGATTTTTTTATTTTGTTATTTTTTTTCACCTGCATGCATGCAACAGCTACCAGATCCGCATGAGCTGCCTTTACACTTTTTGCATGCGCCAACCATGTGCAATAGAGCTGCGATGACTGACACTGCGCCAACCACAATTTGTACCCACGGCGTACCGCCGGTCAATTGGGCAAGCCATGTGTAAAGTCCCGGAATAAGATGGACCAACCCGCCAACCAACAGCAAAACAACCATAAGCGTACCACATGTTTTAGAACACATCATAATTCCACCTCCTCTCTGTAGTAGTGTTTGTTATTAGCGACGCAACGCGAGAGAAATGTAAAAGCAAATCTTTTGCATTTCCGAGCTTCGGAGCTAATATAGTAATCTATATTCTGCATTTTTTGCTGAATAAAGCTATATTTAGTATAGCACAACAAGGGTTTTTTGTCATGTGAAATTATGAACAACAGCTCATCACATATTCTAGTTTGACAGAATCGCTAAAGCGGTGTATTGTTGAGCAACAAATATATGCAAACAGACATCAAAAAATTACCTCAATCACAAGTTTCCATCAGCATTACCGTGGAGGCGGAAGAGTATCAAAAGTATCTTGATGCCGCGGCACGCCATATACAAGAGCATATTGAAATTAAAGGTTTCCGCAAAGGCCATGCATCGCTCCCGGATGTTATCAAGCAGGTGGGGATGATGCCTATTTACGAACAGGCAATCCAGCGTATTATTCCGGCTTTTTTTCTGCAGGCCTCAAAAGAAAATAATTTGGAAACCGTGGGGTCTCCGGATGTAAAGGTTGAAAAATTAGCGCCCGGGAATCCTATTGTTTTTACGGTTACCACGGCGCTCTTGCCAACGGTTACCTTACCGGATTTTGAAAAAATAAAAGTAGAAAAAAAAGCCGTTGAGGTGCCTGCTGAAAAA
>DNQG01000024.1 GCA_003501255.1 Candidatus Magasanikiibacteriota bacterium | reverse complement strand
ACAACTTGCATCAGTGTTGCGCGGTGTTATTGCCCAACAGTTATATCCGCGTTTGGACGGTGGCCGTGTCGCGGCGCGGGAATTATTAATAATTAACAGCGCAGCGCGCAATCTTATTCGTGAAAATAATGTGGCGCAGTTAAAATCAGTCATACAGACCGGTAGCAAAGAAGGTATGATGACCATGGAGCAGTCCGTTAAGGAACTGGTAAAAAATAAAATTATTGATAAACGTTTTTTACCTGAATGAGGTGCGGTGTGGAAACCTTTGCTTTTAGTTTTCTTAAAAATCAGACGGAGCGGCGGGGTTNNAGTAATGCTCGGAGTGTGCGTGCTCTGGTTTTTTGTCATTGCCCGTTTATTTACCTTGCAGATTTGGCAGCACGAATTATACGCGTCTTTGGCAGCGGGCACCCATGAAATTTATAAAGAACTTTTGCCGCGACGCGGAACAGTTTACATTCAGGATGGTGAAACCTTGTTTCCGGCAGCACTCAATCGTGTATTGTATCAAGTGTATGCAGACACACGTTCTTTAAATGACCCTGAAGACACAGCCGTGCGTATAGCGCCACTTGTCGGCATGGATAAAAATGAACAATTTATGTTGTTTCTCAAATTAAAAGAAGCCAAAGAACGTAACGATCCATTTGAGCCGATAAAACAAAAGATTACAGAAGAAGAAAAGACAGCGATTGAAGCATTAAAGATTAAAGGCATTGGTTTTGCACAGCAGCCGTTCCGCTATTATCCGGAAGAAGAAATAGGCGCGGCAACCATTGGTTTTTTTGGTATGGGTAGCGATGGCAAGGCCGTGGGGCGCTATGGCGTTGAAGGATACTTTGATGCCACACTATCAGGAGAACCCGGTTTTATTCGCGGCGAGCGTGATGCGATCGGTGCGTGGATCCCCCTTGGCCGACGTTCTTTTTCTCCGGCTCATGATGGCGCTGATATTGTGCTCACCATTGACCGTACCATTCAATATGAATTGTGCACCACGCTTGAAGCGCATAGGATTGAATTTGAAGCACAGAGTGCTGCGGCTGTTGTTATGGATCCCAAAACCGGGGCCATTAAAGCATTATGTAGCGCGTCCACGTTTGATCCCAATAAATATAATGAAGTTGAAAGCGTGGATATATATAACAACCAGGCAATTTTTAAGGCCTATGAACCGGGTTCTGTTTTTAAGCCCTTCACCATGGCCGCCGCGCTTGACCAGGAAGTGGTTACGCCAGATACCACGTATGTTGATGAAGGTTCACGCAAGTTTGGGAATTTTACCATACGCAACGCCAGTAACAAGGTGTATGGTGAGCAGACCATGACTAATGTTCTTGAGTTTTCAATTAACACCGGCATGATTTTTGTGGTTGAAAAATTGGGTAAAGAAATATTCCGCGAATATGTTCAGCGGTTTGGGTTTGGTACACGTACCGGTGTGCAGCTGGATACAGAAGCGGCCGGCGACACGAGCTCGCTTGATCAAAAGGGCGAGATTTATGCGGCCACGGCATCATTTGGACAGGGAGTTCTTGTTACGCCTGTACAATTGGCCGCAGCGTTTAGCGCTATTGCAAACCGTGGTGAATTACCCCGGCCTTATATTGTGCAAGAAATTCGTTACAGCAACGGTGAGATAAAAAAAACCGAGCCGTCGGTGGTGCGTCGCGTGTTGTCTGACCGCGCGACAGCACTTATTGTGGGTATGCTGGTGTCAACCGTTGAAAACGGTTTTTATCGGCCCGCACGCGTGCCGGGATATTATGTGGCAGGTAAAACAGGTACCGCGCAAATAGCTGAAGGCGGCGATTACGTTGAAGGCGCGACCAATCATACCTTTGTTGGTTTTGCGCCGGCCGAGGATCCGCGTTTTGTTATGGTCATCAAGTATGAAAAACCCAAACGCAATTTTGCGGATGCCACCACGGCCGCCACATTTGGCACAATGGCCAAGTTTCTGCTACAGTATTATGGGGTCGCGCCGACACGCTAACCCTCTTTCTACTCTATGAAAACCCTCATGCAAAAGATACTCCGGTTTCTTGCAAGAAAAATCATCAAAAAATATAATCCCACGATTGTTGGTATTACCGGTTCTGTGGGTAAAACATCGGCCAAGATTGCTGCGGCGGCTGTGCTTTCACGTGAGTTGAACGTCCGTGCAAGCGCCAAAAGTTATAATAATGAATTTGGTCTGCCGCTCACCATTATTGGTTCAACGCCCGGCACGAGAATTGGCTGGATTTTTTTGGTGTTGCGGGCGCTCGGGCTTCTTATGGTAAAGAGTAAAGATTACCCGGAGCTTTTGGTGCTTGAGATGGGCGCGGATCACCCGGGTGATCTTGATTATTTGATGGATATAGCGCCGCCTGATGTTGGCGTCATGACGGGTATTGGCGCAACGCACACGGAATTTTTTAAAAGTATAAAAGGGGTACTCAAAGAAAAACAGAAAATTGTTTTAAATCTTAAAAAAGATGGTCGTGCTATTTTAAATGCGGATGATCAAGAGATTCTTGAATTGAAAGAAAAAATAAAAGTTCCCGTGCTAACCTACGGATTTTCTGAAGCGGCTGATGTGCGTATTGTTGAACACAAAGTGTTATATGGGTTTGAAGGTAATGAAGTGTTTCCTCGTGGCATGCATTTTAAAGTCATGTGTCAAGGCAGTATGGTGCCTATGGAAATAAAAGGAGCGCTGGGGCTGGCCGCCGTCAGTACAGTCGTGGCAGGGTTGGCTGTGGGTATTGCCTGTGGCATGAATTTGGTTGACATGGGGCATGTGCTGGCTCACTACGAACCAACACCGGGCCGCATGCGGTTGCTTGCGGGTATTAAAAAATCGCTCCTCATTGATGACAGCTACAATTCATCACCAAAAGCCGCAGTGGCTGCATTGCGGGCATGTGATGCTGTGCATGTTAAAAAACCGGCAGAGCGCTGGGTGGTGCTTGGAGATATGCGGGAACTCGGGCCGTTGTCAGAAGAAGCACACCGCAGCGTGGGGCACGCAGTTGCTGTTGCGGCCCCGGACCATCTGGTAACCGTGGGGGAGCTTGGCAAAGAAATTGCGCATGCCGCGCGTGAAGCAGGTATGAATGAAGAATACATATATGAATTTGGCACTGCATCAGAGGCCGGACGTTTTATTCAAGAAAAAATGACACCGGGTAGCGTTTTCTTAATAAAAGGATCACAGGCCGTGCGCATGGAGCGCATTGTCAAAGAACTTATGGCAGACCCGTTGTCTGCCCCGTGGCTCTTGGTGCGTCAGGGATCAGAATGGAAGAGCTTATGAAAAAATATATGATAATCGTGGTAGCGCTTTTGAGCGTAGGTATTTTTGTATATCTGTATGTTCGTTTTGCGTTGCCATTGCCGTCTGCATTAACAGAGGCACCTGCGCCGACAACAAAAATTGTTTCTCATAGCGGGCTGTTGTTATATGAATTATTAGCGCCACATCAGGGGCGGTCAAGTATGGCCACTCTTCCAAGTATTTCTCCGCACCTTATACATGCAACCATTGCCGCAGAAGATGCACGATTTTATAAACATGGGGGCGTTGATTGGCGTTCCATTCTACGCGCTCTCTTTCAGAATATGGAAGAGCAGACCGTTGTTTCCGGCGCAAGTACCATCACCCAACAACTCGTACGCAATACCGTGGGCACTACGATGCGGCGTACGTTGAAACAAAAAATAAAAGAAGCTTTATACGCGATACGTATCACACAACAATTGGAAAAAGATACTATTCTTGAAATGTATCTGAATCGCGTGTATTACGGGAATCATAATTATGGCGTGGAGGCCGCGGCGCGCGGCTATTTTGACAAAACCGCGCGCGACCTTGATCTTGCAGAGGCGGCTTTTCTTGCCGGTTTGCCACAAGCGCCCAATCACTACGATCCGTTTGAGCATTTTGATGTTGCAAAAAAAAGACAGGAACGTGTATTGTCGCGTATGGTGAGTGAGAGTTTTATAACAGAAGATGACGCCGCCGCCGCGCGTGATGAGCAACTTATTTTAAAACAGGGAGTTGAATATCCTGTTAAAGCGCCTCATTTTGTCAATTATATTATACAAGAATTGCAAAGTCGTTTGGGTGATGGACTCTATGATGGATTGACCGTATATACGACACTTGATTATGGTTTACAAAGTGAACTTGAAGCGTTAACCAAACGTCATATTGAACGGCTTGCGGATTGGAATGTTTCCAACGGCGCAGTGCTCGTTGTTGATGCAGAACTTGGTGATATTAAAGCCATGGTGGGCAGCGTTGATTTTTTTAATAAGGACATTGAGGGGGAAGTCAACAGTGTTTTTGCGCTCCGCCAGCCCGGTTCAACTATGAAACCGTTTACCTATGCGCTCGCATTTGAAAAAGGTTGGAACGGCGCCACCATCATACAGGATGAACCAGTGCGTTATGAAACCGCGGCAGGCACTCCGTACATTCCGCGTAATTTTGATTTTGAATATCACGGGTCGGTACGCATACGTGAAGCGCTTGCCAATAGTTATAATATCCCGGCGCTCAAAACGCTTGAATTTGTCGGCGTGCCCGCGCTGCTTGAACGTGTGCGTACGGCAGGTCTTTCAACACTAACAGAACCGGCAGAACATTATGGGCTTGCATTAACACTGGGGGACGGCGAGGTGAGGTTGTTTGATTTGGTGCAGGCATACAGCGCATTTGCGCGCAATGGTGAAGCAGTGCGGCCGCGTGCCATAACGCGTATAACCCAAAATGGAGGTGCTATAGGCGGTGCTGATGAGATCAAAACAACGCAGGTGTATACACCCGAGATAGCGTTTATGATAACGGACATCTTAAGTGATTCCGCATCACGCATTGAAGAGTTTGGTTTGAAAAATAACCTTGAACTTTCAAGGCCGGCTGCGGTTAAGACCGGCACCACGCGTAATTTTAAAGATGCATGGACAATTGGATTTACTCCGAGTACAATACTAGGTGTATGGGTGGGGAACAACAACGGCGCTCCCATGGAGACCATAACTGGCGGTCTGGGTGCCTCACCCTTATGGCATGATGCCATGGAACGTGTTCACCGCGGTTTGAAACCGGCGGAATTTGTGGTACCAACCGGGGTTGAGAAACGGCCTGCCTGTTATGATACGGTGGCAGTTTGTGAAGAGGGTTTTGAATGGTTTTTAAAAAATGACAAACACATGGCACAGGTGCCACAGGAAGCGTTGCTACGGATTATAAAACCATTTAATAGTGATGAGTTTGAACTTTCTTCGTATGTTGAGGGTAATGCGCGGGAGTTGTTATTTGAAGCGGCGTCCACTGCTACAATGCAGCAGATAAAATGGTTTATTGATGGAAAACCGGCCGGGACAGGAAGAAAAATATGGTGGAAGCCACAGCGTGGTCAACATATAATACACATAGAAGCTGAAGGACAAGACGGCGTACTGCAAAAAAGTGCGCCTATAACTATCACCGTTAATTAATTTTTTACATAACGTATGGACCCATCCACGCCGTTTTCACAAGAAAATAAAAAAGGTATATCGCGCATGCGTTATGTAAAGGTGGCTTTTATGGCCGTCGGTGTTCTTATTATTGGCGCCGTGGTTGCGCTTGCTGTAACACATCGCAGTGCGCCGGAAGTTGTGGAAACTGTCATGCGTGGCAAAGTGTCTTCTAATGCTCCGCTGACCATTACATTCAATCATATTATGAGACCCGGTTCAGTGCGGCAAGCGGTTTCCTTTGCCCCTGAAGTGAAGGGCCGCGTGGAATGGGGTTTAAAAACATTCACGTTTATTCCGGAAGACGGTTTTCAGCAGGGTGAGACGTATGTGCTCACCATTTCTCAACAAGCAAAAAATATACTGGGCAAGGCGCTTGCGCAGCCGTTTGTTTCCGAATTTATTGTGGTTGAACCACCTAAAGTGTTGTTAACCGTGCCACAGGGCCCTACGGGCATTGATGGTAAAGTAACCGTGATGTTTGACCGGCCCATGACAGCGCTCACCACCCTTGATGAAGGCGCGCCTGCCATGCCTATTACTATAACACCGAGCGTGAATGGCCGTTATAAATGGGTGGGTACAAGCGCCGTGCAATTTATTCCCACTGAACGTTTTCAATATGCCACGCATTACGCGATTACCATTCCCAAAGGCATTGAGTCCCTTGACAAGGGTGTTACTACTGAAGATCAAACATTTGAATTTGAAACTCCGCGTCTGATTATTGAACAGGTTGGCATGCCTAATTATCCGGAAGACATACTGTGGCTTCAATTTAATCAGGAAGTTGATCTTGCGTCAGTAAAACAACATGTAAATATATATCGTGCCGGTGAAAACAAACCAGCGTTGCCACTTTCTTTTGCATATGGAACAAGCGTGGAATATGAGGAACAAAATGGTAAACAAGTTGAAAAAATTGTGGACAATAAAAAAGTGGTTGATGTGCATTTGAAAGACGGCGATTTTGGCTATAGCCGTGACTATTGGCTTGAAATTACACATGGCATCATGGGTAAAGAAGGAAATATTCCGAGCGATTCAACACGCGGCCAGCAGTTTGCGACCAATGGTTTTGTGGTATATGCATCTCCGCAGTGTAGCGGCGCGTGCGCTGACCCCAAACCGGTTGTAACATTCCAATTTCACGAGGAAGTAAAACTTGAGAGCGTTACCGCCGCGCTCACGCTTGAACCCGCATTTGCTTATACGCCGGCGTATGGGAAACAGTGTGACCCGGAATGGGAGCCGGATCCGGATGCGGAAAATGAGGAGTGTCCGCTTGTTGATGACAAGCGTGTGGTTGAGTTTCCTGCTCGTGAAGTGTTTGGTAATGAACGTACGTATCATGTTGCATTACGTCTTAATGACATTCAAAAAATGGATGGAAAAAGTCCCAACACAACGCTTGCGCTTGAAGAGTGGGATGTTACCACAGCCGCATCTCCACGCATACAGAGTGTATGGGGCGGACGACCCGGGGAACAGTCGTATAAGCGTTTCTGTATTTATTCAAATAATCAATTGGATGTTGATTCTGTTAAAGAGCAAATTCGTTTTAGTCCTGACTATACAAAAAAAAATCGTGATGGCAAGCCGGATATCTACCTGAGTACACTTGAACCATGGCAGGACCGTACATGGTCTGATCGTTATTGTGATGGCAACGGTCAACGTGAGGCGTGGGTTACTAATGTTCAAGTGCTACTTAACCCAAGTACTGCATATGCTATTACCATGCCGGGCACTGTTACGGACGTATTTAGCCAAAGAATAGGGCAAGATTTTATTGTTTCAAATTATGTTACAGAACCCATTAAAGATGAAGACCGGTCACTTATACTGCGCCAGCAAGAAACATTTGCGGTTGCCACAAAAAACATGAATATACCGCTTGTGTTTGAAACAAAGAATCTTGATGAAGCCACGCTTGAAATTTGTCGTATGACTCCGGAAGAATATGTTTCCGTGCAGACAGAAGGGAACCGCAATACTAAATTGGATTATACCAAAACCGGGTGGGAGGCGTTTGTGCCAAGTTCGGCACGGTGCGCTTGGTATACGCAAAAAACCGTGCGGATTAAAAATAAACCATGGGAGCAGGTATTCACTGAAGTTGATGTGGTGAAAGAAGCCGGTAGCGATTTTGTTAATGGCTTGTATTATGTACAGATGTCATCACCACACGTATATACCACAAGCAACCCGCAGCATTATTCTGAAGAAGAGCGTCGGTGGGTCAGCGATGGACCACAGAAAAAAATAATACGACCGTTCAGTATCATATCATTTACTGACACACACATGGCGTTGAAGCAGGCCAATGACAAGTTGCTGGTGTGGGCAACGGGATTGTCTAGCGGAGCGCCAAAATCCGACGTTACGTTGAATTTTTATGATGATCGTGGGGCTTTGGTTGTTTCAGGGCTTGCAACCGGTGAAGATGGCATTGCCACACGCGCAGTAGATAATCCGGATGTCGCATACGTTGTGGGTAAGACGGCTGCGGACGCGGCTATCTTGCGCACCAGTTGGCAGGATGGTATTGGAAGTTGGGAGTTTGGCATTTCAGAAAGCGGTTTTGAAAAAGGTGTACAAGGATATGTGTATACTGATCGTCCCATTTACCGCCCGGGGCACACCTTATACTTTAAGGGTATTGTGCGCGATGAACTGGATGCGCATTATTCACTTTCACAGGCGCGTTTGGCAGAGGTTGTTATTACTGATGCAGGGGGCGTTGAGGTATATCGCAAGCAACTTGCACTCTCAACAAACGGTACCTTTGATGACTCTTTCATCATTGATAGTTTGGCGCCGCTCGGTTTTTGGAGAATATATCTTGACGGGGTGTGCGAGAGCGAGAATGCTTGTGAAGGCGCACATGCGAGCGCCTATTTTTCCGTTGAAGAGTACAAAAAACCGGAGTATAAATCAGATATTGTTTTTACCAAAGAGGGATACATCAATCGTGAAACACTTTCAGCAGACATTACCGGGGCGTACTTTTTTGGCGCGCCGTTGCGCAATGGCAATTTAACGTGGAGCATCACCGCACAAAATTATTATTTTGACGGATACACTGATGAGTGGTTTAATTTTTCCGACTCTGATTATGACTACGGTTGTTACGGCGAGTGTCCATATGAAGATAACACCGTGGCGCGTGGTGAACGTCAACTTGATGAACTCGGCAAAGCAACCATTACGCATGAAATTACATTGCATAAAAATGGTAAAGGAGAAGAAATAACGCCGCGTACCGCAAAACTGTATACGTTGAACGCGACTGTTGTGGATGAAAATAATCGCAGTGTATACAACAGCAAAACCGCGGTGGTGCATCCTGGTGAGTTATATGTGGGTGTGCGTAATGAGTCATACGTGGTAAAAGAAGGTGAACGTGCCGGTTTTACGGCTATTTCCGTTGATACCAAAGGCACACCACAGCGCGGCAAAACACTCAACGCGGAATTAATTCGTCAGGAGTGGAAGAGCATTAAAAAGAAAAACGTTGATGGGATGTTTTATTGGGAAAATGAAATGAAAGAGGAGCTTGTTGACACGCAACGCCTGACAACCGGAGATGATGGCAAAGTTGCATTTCAATTTATGGTGCCTTCTGGCGGGTCATACCGTGTGCGCATGAAAGCGCGGGATGCTCGTGGCAATGATGTGGCCAGTTCTATCGGTTTTTGGGTAAGTTCAAACAGTTACATTAACTGGCGTCGGGAAAATAATAATCGCATGGAACTTGAGCTTGATAAGCCGGAGTATCGCGTTGGTGAAACAGCAAAACTCTTGGTGCGTTCCCCGTATCAAAATGTCAAAGCGCTGTTTGCACTTGAGCGCGGAAGTATTATGGAATATAAAGTGTTGGATATTACCTCCAATGCGCAGGTGATTGAAGTACCAGTTACTGAAGATATGATACCCAATGTGTTTGCGTCCGTTATGGTAGTGCAAAAAGAAATAGCAGATGAACCGCCTGACTTTAAGCTTGGGTATGAAACCATTGCGGTTAACACGCAAAAAAAACGTTTATTCATAACATTGACTACTGACAAGGAGCAATATAAACCGCGTGAAACCGTGCGTCTGAAATTAGTAACGGAAAATGAAGCGCGCGAAAAAGTTCCAGCCAATATTTCTGTTGCGGTGGTGGATGAAAGTGTGTTGGCGCTTAAGGGTAATCCCAAAAAAGATTTGCTTGCCGCGTTTTATGATCGCTATGGACTTGGTGTCAGCAATGCTTCATCGCTCACTAAACTTCTTGAACGGGCTGATTTAAGTGATAAGGAAGGGTCAAAAGGAGGCGGCGGTGGTGGCGAGCAGGAATTCCAATATCGCGGTGATTTTAAGGCAACCGCGCATTGGGAAGCGAATGTTACTACAGATCAGAATGGCCAGGCAGAGCTGTCATTTACCTTGCCTGATAATCTGACCACGTGGATCATTGAGGTTGTTGGCGCTACGGACACGACACTCGTTGGTGTTGAAGAGAAAAGTTTTATCACCACCCGCGATGTTATCGTGCGGCCGGTATTGCCCCGCTTTATACGCGGTGGTGATGCGTTGGATATTGCCGCGATTGTTCATAATTTTACCGGAGACCAACAGACATTTGATGTATCACTGGCTACGGAATTCTTGAAACGTATATCACGGGAGCGTGACAGTGTGCCCATTGATAACAAAGAATCGCGTAAAATAATGTGGAATGTTGAAAGCGCTGTAAAAGACATTGGTAAAAAAGCCGTGATTCGTCTCAAAGCGCTGGCAGGAAATTATTCAGACGGTGTTGAAACCACACTGCCCATTTTGAGTTATGCATCTCCGGAATCTGTTGCCACCATGAATATGACTGACGCGCAATCATTTAAAGAGCGCGTTGTGGTTCCGGATTCAGTGGACGCGGAACAGGGCTCGCTTGAAATCACTGCAGGCGCAACGCTCGCCACCTTCTTACCGGCATCATTTGAATATCTGGTGCGGTTTCCTTATGCATCCAATGAACAAACCGTGAGTGCACTTATACCTATGATGGCTCTGAAGCGCGCTGTGGAGTTGCCGCATCTCAAAGGAATCTTTTCCTTTCCTGAATTGTATGATGATTTTGGCGGGCCCATCAGTTTGGATGAAACCGTTGAAGTCAGCTTGCAGCGCCTATACAATTCACAGCGCACTGATGGCGGTTGGGGTTATTGGGCAGACAGCCCGTCCAGTTATGCCTATGTAACCGCTTATATACTTCATGGTCTTCATGCCGTTAAAGAAGCCGGATACGCGGTTGATGAACGCGTCATGAGCCGCGGTGTGGAATTCTTGAGGAACTTTATGGTGCGCAATTACGATTTGTGCAATCCATCCGCATACGGCAACTGTGATCCACAGAAAAACAAAACGACTGCCTGGGCTGATAGCCGCGCCTATTTCTTGTTTGTTATGGATGAGTTGGGCCAGCCGGACGTGGCGCTCGCACTCAACTTGTGGGATGATGAAAAATTATTGAGCACCTTTGGCAGAGTTATTCTTGCTATGGTATTTGACAGCGACATTAAAAGTATCGCCGCTTCTAATGCTTCAACACGAAAATTGCAAAGCGCATTGGACAGTTTGGTAAAACATATAGAGGGTCGGGCGCGTATTGATGCACGTGGTACGTATATCAAGCCGGATGGTTACGATGGCCGTTTTTGGACCACTAATACCAAAATTACGGCGCACACGTTGCAGGCGCTCACGCGTATCAATCCGGAACACCCGCTCATTCCGCGCATCATCAACTGGCTTATTAAAAGTAGGCACGATGGGCATTGGGACACCACCAATGACACGGCAAGCGCGCTTGTTGCGTTGACCGAGTATCTTGTTGAGACCAAAGAAACAGAAGCTGTTTATACCGGGACTGTGCTGCTTAATGGCAAACTAAGTCAATCATTTGAGATCACGCAGGCAAACATTACGCAATCGCACGGTTTCACCTATCCCATAAGTTCACTTGTTCAAGGTGCAGAAGGTAATACGTTTGAGTTTGAAAAAGAGGGAACCGGCAAATTGTATTATGAGATGCTCTTGAATTACTATCTGCCAGTTGAAAAACTTGATCCGCGCAGTGAAGGGTTTGCCGTAGAACGTGAATATTATCGTACTGATGATAAGCTTTTGGAACACCCGGTGCGCGATGCAAAAGTGGGGGAAACATTGGTTGGTAAATTAACCATTGCTATACCCGAGCAACGCGATTTTGTAGCGGTTGAATCACCACTTCCGGCAGGATTTGAACTGGTTAACTTTAATCTTGCAACGTCAGATCAGACGCTACAACAATATGAGGGTTCCAATTTTGAGCGTGAAAATAACGATGGATATTACCCGTCGTGTTGGTGCGGCGGTGGGTATTGGGAACACAAAGAGTTGCGCGATGACCGTTTATTCTTGTTTGGGAACAAAATGATGCCGGGTGTATACGAGTATACTTATGTGGTGCAGGTAACAACGCCCGGGGTGTTTGCACACCCGCCGGCTCGCGCGTTTGAAATGTACTTTCCGGAAAATTTTGGCAGAACGCGTGGTGAGAAGTTTATTATCAAGGAATAGCAGAAATATAAAAATAAAACAGGGCTCCATATTTATTTTTGAGGCAGTCCGCAGGCGCCNNGCGCGCGAAGTGCTGCCGAAAAAACAAATATGGAGCCCTGTTTGTTTATTTTAGGTATTTCGCCACATTCCGCTCGTGCTCATCGAGCGTTTTGGCGTAGATAATGCGTCCGGCTTCTGGTTCGGCAATAAAAAACCAATAAGGTGAGTCAACCGGACGTAGCGCAGCTTCTAATGTTTTCAATCCGGGATTTGAAATAGGTGTTGGCGGCAAACCAGGATACAAGCGTGTATTGTAGAGTGAATCGCGCGTTAAATCTTCTGGGGACAACGTTCCGTCTTCATCAATATAAAGTAGTGTGGTATCAACACCCATGGGCCAACCGCCTTCCAAACGTTTCCATAAAATACCNNGACGCAATACTCACTACGCTTTGCCAATCAATATTTTTTTGTTGTGCTTCTGCTTGCAGTGCGGCCGTTTTTTTGTTAAAGGTATCACTCAAACGATTAAAAAATGAGGTCGCGGTAAACGTGGTGGGGTCAACATAATACGTATCCGGGAACAAAGTTCCCTCCACAACAACTGAACGGGTGACCAGATACATATTAATTTCATCGCGCGTTGCCAGTTTGTTTTGTACCAAAAGATCGGCAATGCCTTTGAAAGTAATACCTTCAGGCAACACAAGTTTAAACGGTTCAA
>DNQG01000043.1 GCA_003501255.1 Candidatus Magasanikiibacteriota bacterium | reverse complement strand
ACGGGAGAGTTAGCTCGCGCGAATCGCAGGTAGACGGGGCCTTGCATGGAAGCGGAGGCGACGGTTGCCTTGCGTGCTTCGTGAACGTCGCAGGGGACGATGACGGTCATGTTTGGAATGACGCGCATCGTCGCGATGTCTTCGAGCGCTTGATGCGTGGCGCCGTCGGGACCCACGGAAATGCCCGCATGCCCACCGGCGCACACAACGTGCACATTATTATAACAAATTGAAACACGAATTTGATCCCATGCGCGGCCCGGAGAAAAAACGGCGTACGATGACGTGAACGGAATAAATCCCTCTTGCGCAAGACCAGCCGCAACTCCTGACATATTTTGCTCCTGGATTCCCATTTCAATAAAACGCTTGGGGAATTTTTTTTGAAACCACTCGGATCGCGTTGATTCTGATAAATCACAACACAGCACCACGACTTTTTCGTTTTTCTCACCAAGTGCTACCAGCCCCTTGCCATAGCCATCACGAATCTTACCTTTGTCAGGATTGGTAAAAATCTGTTTAGATAATTTTGCTTGAGGATTTAACATACACTATTTACACTCGCAGTTGCGTAAAATTTCTTCTTCTTTTTCCAGCCGCCGTACATGGCGATCTTCACCAGAAAATTCTGTTTGCAACCATTTTTTTGTTATTGCCATAGCATATTCATCAGACAACACGCGACCTGCCAAACACAATATATTAGTATCATCATCTTGCCGCATGCTTTCTGCCGCGTATGTATTGTAACCGATACCTGCACGAATACCTTTTATTTTATTTGCGACAATGCACACTCCAACACCGTTACCACAAATTAAAATTCCTTTTCCACCCGTTTCAACAACCTTCTGGGCAAGCGGGACAGCATAGTCAGGGTAATCATCACCATCCACAAACTCTTCCGGGCCCATGTCCTTTACGCTCACTTGCATCTCTTTTTCAAGAAAACGCACAAGGCGTTTTTTGAGTTGATACCCTGCGTGGTCTGATGCAATGTAGAGCATATAATAGAAAACGCAAAGGCGTTTACTCGCGGGACTAATTTTTCGGGTCCGGATTCGGCAGACCTCATATGGGTTACCATAGTAGCTCCTTGGCTCGGAAATGACATGGCTATGCCATTCCATTTCTCTCGCGCTACGTCGCTAATAGGACCCTCAAAATTGTCCCGCTCCGTTCCACCTTTGCGTTTCCTATTATACCACACGGCCGGCAGTAAGAGCCACTGCCAGGGCATCAGCAACATCATCGGGCTTGGGGACGGTTTTGAGGCCCAATAATAATTTTACCATTTTACCAATCTGATCTTTATCAGCCCTGCCATAGCCCGTCACGGTCTGTTTGACCTGCAGTGGCGTCATTTCATGCACGCTTAAACCCGCCTGGTGCAAGGTAAGTAAAATAACACCGCGCGCTTGGCCTACGTCCATTGCTGTTTTCGCATTTTTGAAAAAAAACAATTTTTCCACCGCCGCGCTCTGCGGTTGATATTTTTTAATGACCACGCCAAGTTGGCGATGAAGCTCAATTAACCGCTCTGGAAACTTCATGGTTGACGGCGTGGTAATACAACCACATGCAACAAATGTTGGTTCGCGTCGGACAAGTTCAACAACACCCCATCCTGTTCTGCCAAAACCCGGATCGATGCCAAGAATTTTCATACGTTTGCGTAGATCTCTTGCACATCATCATTTTTTTCAATGAGTCCAAAAAGGTGCGCTAATTTTTCTTGATCTTCCGGCGTGAGCATCACGGTTTCTTTAGGCATCCATTCCAGCCCCGAGCTGGTTGGTTCAATTTGACGCGCAGCAAACACTTCCATGACTTTTTGAAATTGCGACACCTGGCAAGTTACTTCTGCCACACCGTTCCGCATGGCAATATCTTCAGCGCCCGCATCAATAAGACGCAATTCAAGGTCTTCAGAAATTGAGGGTACGCGTATAACGCCTTTGTGTTCAAATTGCCATTTCACGGCGCCCTGGCCAGCCAGCGACCCACCGTTCTTACTTAAAGTTGTTTTGAGCTCGCCGAGCGTTCTATTTTTATTATCCGTGGCGCACTCAATTAAAAATGCCGATCCGCCCGGACCAAATCCTTCATACAGCGCTTCTTCAATAATGACGCCGTCTTTAAGTTCACCAGTACCGCGCTTGATGGCTTTATCAATGTTGTCTTTAGGAACATTAAACGCGCGTGCTTTGTCTATTGCCAAACGGAGCGCAAAGTTAAACAACGGGTCGCTACCGCCTTGGCGTGCGCATACCATAATGGCACGGCATAACTTGGTGAAAACATTGCCCCGTTTTGTATCCAGAGCCCCCTTGGTATGCTTTAATTTTGCCCATTTTGAGTGTCCTGACATAAAAAACTAGAGAGCTCCTAGCGAATTTCGCTAAATTAAAGGCGGAACTGATGCTCATTTTTTAAGAGATCGCCAGTAGGACTAACATAAAAGATGGACATTTACCGATTCTTAAAAAATGAGCGCAGTGAGCCTTTTTCCGGGAAAATCGCTATGAGTTCATGTTATTATTAGTATACTACATTAGTATAAAGTGCGACAAGGGGAAAACTTCAATCACACGCAACCGGGGAAGGATTCAAACGGCATGCGGCCGTACAGTTCGCTCCACCATCACACTCTTCACCGTCGCCGCAATTCCACTGGTCATTGCCATTACGATCCACCCACTCACGCCTGCCGTTCCCGCATTTTGAGGCCGGCAGAACATTAAAGCGATACACGGCCTTGCCCGGAACCGTACCATCGGCGCACTGCGCCGCCGGAGCTGGCAAACGGAAAGTCCCGCATTGCAGGTTGTAAAACATGGGAAACTCATATAACCCCTGATTTGGATTAGTGGGCAAATCGATTGTGGGGTCATTACACACGGCGACATTCGTATCATTAAATCGGGCGCTTGCATTTAAACCGATACTCTCTTCAGGTATAAAATCAAATCGTTCCAAAACAATGGGATCAGCGCCAGCGGACAAAGCAGAACACCTTTCAGTTGGAGCGCAGACGACACATGTGGGCGGACGACAGTCCGCGTCTTGAGTACAGGTACGTGTTGTCGATCCTGAACAATAACGCGCACGTTGATAATTGGCGAAAATATTATAGGTAGTAACCCCGTCGGGCGGTTCTGTAGTAAAGTTAAAAGTCCCGGGACCAGAACCAGTATAAATGGAGTTAATCTCAAGACGGTAACTACCCACAGGTAAATGACCAATATTAACTCCTTGGCTGATGCTGGAATCAAACTCAAAGCTCAAACCAAATGAGGCGGGAGTGGGCAAATTGGCAGTTGCGTCCGTGCGCCAACGCGGCCCCCAATAACCCCATTGTTCAACCTTATCAGCCGGCCGATCCGGCGTTTCTGCTTTGGCATACGCAAGTCGCTGAGCCGCCAGATTTATCACTTTACCGGTCGTGGTATTTTCAAGCTTAACGGTATATAAATCATCTTCACAGTTCAAGTTGGTGTCATCAAAGGTAAAATAAACACGCGAACATTCACTATTCTCATCACATAACTTGTGGGTTTGCTGTATAAATAATTGCCCGCTTGTGTTGCGTTCAACACATTGGAAACCGGTACAGTCCTGATTACAGCGCGCCGGATAATCACGGTATCCTCCCTCAACATCAATACACCACAAGTCAGGGCTCCTATCCGAACCAGCGTCAAGTCCGTCTGCAACAGCAGTGGAGCTTGCCATGTAAGCATCCCACGTACGCAAGTGCCCCACACCCCAATCGCACACTTCAGGCGTTTCTTCATCAACTCTACCATTGCCACAATACACAGGGCTTTGACTTGAACCACCCAAAACCGCGCTGCAATCAGCCGCGCAATAGGTGCACTCTGTCCCCCAAGGACAATTAACAGGAACAATGCCGTTTTGTGCACCGTTATCGCATACTTCTCCGGGGTCTTTAAAAGCAGAAGCAAGTGTGCTGCTTTCAGGTTTGCCGTCCGGCGGTAAACTGTCGTCAAACTGGCCATTGGCGCTGACGCCGTGGTCATCATCAGCAGCAGAATCAAACCCGCATGTGTTACCGGAAAATTGACAAGTCACCGTACAATCTCTGCCATTTTGGGCCTCCAAGTCGCACTGTTCCCCGGTTTCAAGTTTGCCATTTCCACATTCAGCTGGCGTAGACGGCGCCGTCAACTGACAATCATTTTTACAGGCATCACCAAGATCATTAGAATTTTTATCATCACACGTCTCGTAGGGCGCTTGTACAATACCATCTCCACAGAATGGTCCATATGACACACAATCAAAACGGCAGGACTGATTTTGCGCCGCAGCGTAAATATCAATACCCGAACGTTGACACGTACCAGCGCTCTGCTCAGCGCACTTGCCATTATTTTCACAACGAATAATATTATCGTCTGTACACCAACCACGCTGGTCAACGCTATTTGTTGGATCACACAGCTCCACCGTTTCTTTAATGCCATTACCGCAAAATCCGGTTCTTCCTGAACAACTCGTATTGCAATATCCGCCATACAGCCCATTTGATCCACCGTCATCACATATCTCAGGGGCCTGTATGGTACCATCACCACACCTGCCGGCCGGAGCACAAGCATCTTCAACAGCCCACGTACACGCCGTGTTGCACGCTTGTTGTTTTCTGGCACGTATACCAGCTGAAACAAAACCTATGCCCCAATTGCCTTGTCTAAATGTAGTATCAAGATTATCCCAAGTAAAACGAGCAGTGTAATTACCGGCTGGCAGGAAACCTGTGTTGACAAAACCTGTTATCTCTCTATCAGGAAATGAGTCATTACAAACAGCGCCCACCAATTCAGCTGACTGGTCAAAAGAACCATCCTGATTTTTATCAACATAGACACTCACATGGTGTTGCACGCCGGGAATACTCTTGCACGGTCCATCATTATAGGAATCAGGAGGGACATACGTGAGACCTTTTGTCGTAACAAAAAGTGCGTAATTACCGCCAGCAAGATTATTAAATTGTCTATCAACACCTCTATTATTAACGAGAGCAGTGTTGAAAGGTTCGTCACTGACCGGACCGCACGCACCCACACCAGATTGAACCATACCCGATTCGCATTGTTCACCTGCCGATACATTAACCACGCCATCCCCGCACGTGCCCTCAATGCCAAAAACGTTGCCGTGCTGTCCTTGCGCAACAGTGCACACATTCCCTATATTCCACCGCACCGTGTCAAGCCAATCGTTTGCAGTGCGCCACGCGGCAACTGCTGCAGGGGTCTGAAGTAATGGCCATGTGGCATCAGTATATTCAAAAGCAAAACCTAATTCCGCAAAACTACCACGAGCATCTGTCACATAGCGGTATACCTGCGAACCTAGCGGGCACAAAAATTGTTGCCGCGCGGCATTCCAACACGTGGTTGAATCAAAACCATTATCTCCCAAACACTGTTCCCCGGAAGGACAATCACTGTTGGCCCCGCACACAAGATTCTGATGAACACTGCAGCGCTGACCACAACGGTTCACCGGCGTCCTGTCCTGCGCATCAGCCGGCGCAACCGCAAAACGGTTCAACGGATCACGCGGCAATGCGGTTGCAAGCGTGTTACCAAGCGCCCCCTGCCATGAATTCCAAGTACTGTTGGTCATAAAAGGCAAGAAGCTGCCAAAGGTACTTGAAATTTCCTGTAAATTAGGGAACGAACCTGGTTTGCCTTGTGTGCTTGTAATCCGCACATACTCTGAAAAGGCGGTAGACATGTCTTTAACATCAAAAATACGCTGCCAATCGCGCTTGAGTTTGTCCGTCTTGGCAAGACACTGCTGCCCCACTGGACACTCAAAGTCGCTTGAGCAGCTATCAGCGCCGGCAGAAGGCAGTTCAGCGCCGGCCGGAGCACAGTAAGAAAATGACTCAATATTATTGTTAAAACGGATATTGTTTAAAAATTGATCAAAAATGTTTTGCGTATCAGCATGAAGCGCAAGGCCTGGGGCAGCACCTACTGAAATAACAAATATACGGGAAGAGAGCGTACCGTCATGAAGCTTGTCGGCAACATTAACATACACCGTATTGCCCACGCGTGCGGCAGGATAACCATCAACAACCATGCTTTCAGTGATCCCCGCGGGATCAAACGGCCGTTCTTTGGCATACCACTCGGAAAGTGAAAGCAACTTATCATTTTTGTGTATGCGAACGCCAATAAGATCATTCTGCCCTGAACCATTAGCGCGGCCGGGATTGAGCAAATGAAATTGCTTTAACAATCCACCGCCAAACTCATTTCCATCTTCATATTCCGGGCGTGAAGCATACAACACCGTAGGCACCAGCGCCGGCATATCGTCAAGTAAGCCGGAAGCGCCCGAGTCCCTGCAGTAATACACACTAAAATTGCCAAAAAAGAGTTTTTGGGGCGCCTGTGGAGGGTTCTGGCCAAACTGAACATCAATATGGTCATCATTGACGGGCTTATCTTCATAGGGGAATACCGGGTCGGCAGCGCCCGCGACACCGGGAAGCGCGGGCCACGAATTATCACACAAAAAGACGTTGACCGCGGCTTTGCCGGTAACTTTTTCATCCTCGGTTGATGGTGTATTAAAAGTATCTTCAGTTATAGTTGCTGTTCCAATCAATTTTTCAGCGCCATTTGCTTTTGCCCACACGCGCACGCGATTCTCGGCTAATGCGGCACCGCCTTCAAGCGTACTTGCAACACCGACAATACTGCTCGCGTTAGCATCAGCCGGTGTAAAACCAATACTCCAACGGTATCCATCAACCGGAACAATATCGCGTTGTGCCTGGCCCGGCGTTTGTTTGGTAAAACCATTCGCGTCAAAAAAACGACTGTCCAGTCGACAACGGCCCACTTCCGCGCCAGCTTCTTTGAAACATGATCCATCCCCACCGCCGCAATCAGCATCAGAGCTACAAAACACTCCGGTTCCGGGACGAGTTGCGGTGAACGTCCATGTATTTGGATTAAGTTCAAGCACGTCCAAGGTGCAGACCGTGTCGCTGTCCATGGTTTTAAAACGCCAATAAAGATCTTCTTTTAGGGGAACACCATCTGCGGACAGCAAACCGTTCTGGCCGCCTTTTATTTTAACATAATACACCGTGCTTGAAGCAAACGCGCGTGCAAGTTTAAAACCAATAAAACGTTCTTCACCTTGAACCGTAAAAAATGGATCGCCCGGCACGCTACCTTTGCAATAATTTTCAGCAAATACACGGCCGCCTGATATACGCACAACAGTGCGTTTAATGCCGCCCCACAAACGACCAAAAAATCCGGTTGGCGCCGAGGCGCTGGCAAGGCGCTGGCCCACTAGTTGATCTGACGTTTCACCGTCCGGGCACTGCCCATCACGTTCGGTAAGGATAAAAATATTATCGGTAAGGGTCGCAGGATCAACATCCTCATCCACTTTTATGCGAATTGAGGTGTTGCGACAAGTATTGTCTCCGCGAGGAAACGGCTCTGACAGCACCGGACGCGGCGAACAACAACTGTTATAACCAACACCATTATGATCAGGATCAACCGGGCATACAACATCAGGCGCAAAACCGCACTGTAAAATAAATTGCGCGGCTGCGGTACCACGATACGCGGAAGGAGTACTCGCTTCATTGACTGAAATGGCAGTGCGCTGCTGTTTGGTTTCCACGTCAGGGATACCTTTACCAACGGCCTGTGCAAACTGTGCAGGGTCAACGCGTCCGTCCCCTCCCGCAGTACCTTCACATTGTTCACCGGTACCAGACGCGCCATCGCCGCATACAGACGGCACTACATAATTGAGTGATGAACCCTCAAAAAGACACTGCGTGGAACAGCCATCGCCATCAATGACATCCCCATCATCACAATCCTCACGAGGACCCACAACATCGTCAGCAACATGTTCAACCGTATTATTACCGCATAATCCGCCATCGGCAACCGGGCGCGTGCCTTCATTCAGACAGAGTGCGCTACAACCATCATCATCAAGAGCATTACCATCATCACACGCTTCTCCGCTTTCGGTGCGTCCGTTACCGCATACCACAACCGGAGTACGACAATCAACATAGCGTGTTGCGTTGGAAATACCGCCAACCACCTGGGCGCACCAAAACGCCGCGGGCTGCGTGCCTTCTTTAAGACAAACTTCAGAACAACCATCGCCAGAAACCGCGTTGCCGTCATCACAGGTCTCGTCCGCACCAACAATAGTATCGCCACACANNGAAATGTTATTGCCGTCATCACATGTTTCGCCAAACGTTTGCTGTGTAGTGCCGTTGCCGCATATTATGGAGTTGGCATTCCCTGTAAACAAACAACGGGCGGCACACGCGGCGCTGTTGGCAATATCGCACTCCTCACTGGCTGCCAGAGCGCCATCACCACAAGCTCCAAACGGCGCGCGCACCGGAGCGCCGGTCAATAGACATTGTGCTGAACAGTACAAAGGCAGTGCGCCACCCAAATCAAGATTACTAACTTTTGCTATATCATTTACTGAATAACCAGCAGGGTCCCGGTCATTGACACCTTTCCCCTCAACATTCCAGCTCCAACGGTACAGCGATGCATTCAGAATACTCACGCCAAACGGACCGCAACTGTCTTGCGGGCCTTGTACTCCAAGTTCAGCGGCTTGCCGCTCACCCACAACATATGTCATTATTTCAGCAGGCACTACCTCAACATTTGAAATACTGCACAAAGAACCATCATTTTTTGTTCTAAATGCCCACGCCTTTGTGCTGGCATTGCCAAAACCCTGATTCCATTGGTCAGGCGCGGCAGCCGCAAAACTGATGCCATCCCTACTCATGGCTAACGCCGCAATAATTTTCACCACATATAACGTATTGGGCTCGAGTATTGTATCAGCCCGAGCAGCATCAACAGGTTTAATAACAGTAATACGTTCATCGCTTTCAGTTGCATCTGCTTTGCGGAATGCAATACGGGTAGAAACTCGTACCGTGTTGGTGCATGTTTCATCAAGACATTTATATAAACGCGTAGCGGCCGTTGTGAATGCCTTATGCATGGGAATATTTGTCTCGTAAGCGATTTCAGAATTAACACAAGCCGTGTTGCACAGCGGCCACACTCGTTCAATACGCGGCTGGGGCAGATCAATGGTAAGAGTACCTGTGCCGCGATACCGAGCGTCATTGGAGCCGGCTATTTTTGCAGTAATACGCACCAACTCAACCGGGTCGGTAACACCATTTTTATTAACATCAGTCTCCTGTTTGATGTCAACAAATGTCTGGTCCGCTGGCGGATCAAGAGGCACGAGAGCTGCTTGTCTATTATTACTCGTTGTCCACGCCCACTGCAACCCCGCGATGGCAGTGCACTGGCGTTCATCCGCAAGCGCAACAGCGCTGTAGGGAGGTTCAAAACGCGTACGCCAGTCAGGTATTCTGCTGATATTAACAACGGCCTTAAGCGGATCTGTGTTGGCAGTCAACATACCAAAACCATAGGCCGTGTAGTCAGCGGGATTCACCAACACTTCTGCAACTTCACACGTTGAACCCGCTTGCTCGG
>DNQG01000015.1 GCA_003501255.1 Candidatus Magasanikiibacteriota bacterium | reverse complement strand
TACTGGTACTGGTACTGGTACTGGAACTGGAACTGACACCGGCTCTGCTTCAACCCCAGCAGGTAGCGTTTCTGTGAGTGTGGCTTCAGACAGCCCGGCAGTTGCAACCATTTTGGCAGACAGCTCTGCTGCTGCTGATGGCGCACAAATGCTTATTCCTATGCTCAAACTGCGCTTTGCCGCAGGAGACCAGGAAGTTAAGGTTAAAACCTTGAAGCTTACCCGCACAGGTGTTGCTGCAGACACTGATGTTGATTCAGTATACTTGTATGATGGCTGGACCCGCCTTGCGGATCACAATTCATTTAACAAGAAAATTGTTACGTTCAGCAACTCTGCAGGCCTCATTACCGTCCCTGCTAATGGCTCAAAAGAAGTCATGGTTCGCATGGATCTTGCTAACAGCGTTAGCGCCAGCAAAACCATCGGTTTCCAGGTGGCAGCAGCCACTGATGTTGAGCTCGTTGGTACTGGCGGTTCTGTAAGCGGCACCTTCCCTGTGAGTGGTGTGAACATGACCACCACACAGGTAACTGATCTTGGTACGCTGAGCATTGGTACGTTCACGTCATTCCCCGGAACCATTGATCCGGGTTCAACTGACCGTGAAGTCTGGCGCTTTACGTTGACTTCTGGCTCACAAGACCTTGATGTTGAATATTTGCGCTTGACCATGGTTGGTACCATTGATCCTACCCATCTTAAGAATTTGCGTCTTGAAGTTGGTGGCGTGCAATTGGGTGAAACCGTTGCCCAGCTCCCGACTGATAAGATTCTTATCTTTGATTGGAGCGCTTCACCGTACATGATCCCATCGGGTCAGAGCAAGGTATTTATCTTGCGCGGTGATGTGACTGGTGGCGCCGGTCGCGCATTCAAGTTTACTTTTCAACGTTCAGCTGACACACGTACCCGCGACCGCGGCTACAATGCCTACGTTGAAATGCGTCAGTCAGCCGGTACTGATTTTACTTTGATTGATGCTGGTGATACTGACAGTGATAGCAGCACAGCCGCAGATGACGGCACTAACGTGAACAGTGGTACATTGACCATTGGTCTTACCTCTGACACCCCGTCTGTCAATGTTGCTGATGGTGCTTCAAATCTGACACTTGCCAAGACTACCTTTAAGGCGGTTGGTGAAGATGTCAAAATCAGCTCATTGGCCGCTGCTTGTTCTTCAAGCGACGCTTCACTTTACTTGGTAAACGTGAAAGTGTTACTTGACGGAACGCAGGTTGGTTCAACCGATACGGCAATGAACTGTAACGCTTATGGCGACGCCACAACCTACACCTTTGGTAATACCTTTATTGCCAAAGAAGGTGTGTCCCATATTGTGTCCATTGTCGCTGATACCACTGCATCTTCTTCAGGCAACAATGACACCTTAACTGTGCGTTTTAACGCGGGTTCTGCAAATGCGCAGCGCCAGGTAACTCTCGGCAGCTTTAGTACCACGCAGCAGGTTGGTAAGGCCCTTACCATCAAGAGCGGTACGGTGACGGTTGCCAAGAACAACGCGTTTGGTAGCCGCAGCTCAAGCAACCCGACCGGTGTTGCCAATGGCGGCTCCGTTAGAATTGCTTCTTTCACGATTGCAGCAGGCGGCGGTGAGGCCGTTGATATTACGCAAATCGTTTTGCAAGATGTTGACGCCACCTCACAAGTTGGTGATAACTTCCAGAATTTGAAACTCGTGAAGAACACTGATGGCACACAGATTGGTGTAACCATTGCCAATGCTGATACATCAGGTACCCAGTCAAGCTACACCTTTACGCCTTCCCCGGCGCTCCGCCTCGGTAAGAGCGACGTGCTTGTGCTTGATGTCCTCGCTGACATCAAGAGCAGCCCGCAGGATTCAGCTATGCTTTTGGGTGGTTCAACAACCGTTAACACCACGGCTGGTACGTCCGGCGTGATCTTGGTTGACGGTGTTACCGCAACTGGCGTTGATACTGGATCCGATGCTTCATCGTCAAGCAACCTCAACCAGGCAACGCAAGTTGGTTACATTGCCGCACAAGGCAACTTGAACGCAGTCATTGATTCAGACAGCCCTGTTGCGACCCAGTTGGTGCTTGGTGCAACCGGCGTTGATTTGGCCAAGTTTAAATTCTCTGCCAATTCTTCAGAATCTTTGACCATTCAGACCCTTGCCTTTAACATGGATGCAACCACAGCTGCCACTTCAGTGTTGAAGAACATTAAGCTTATCAACTCAAGCGGCCAGCAGATTGGTCCAACCATTGGTGGTTTGACTGCTGAAACTGCCAGCACCTCTGCCTTTGTCAAGTTTGATAATCTGACCTTGAACATTCCGGCAAGCCAAAGCGCTGTCTTGAGTGTCCGTGCTGACTTGGCCAGCTATCTTGAAGCAGGCCTTTCAACCACGGGTCAGGCACTCACCATCACGCTTGAAGCTGGCGCTGTTGCTGCTGGTGTTGGTAACGGCGACTATGATCCTGATACAACCGGTGCCCAGACTTCAATTGTGGTTATTGGTAACCAGTCAGGCAACAGCTTGTCAGGTACTGATGTTGACTATTCTTCCAGCACCACTGATGCTGACCAGAATGGCAACCAGATGACGCTGTATCGCACCAAGCTTGGTGTGGCGTATGCGTCTGATTCACCGAGCGGTTCTTCAACCGGCTCTGGTGAGCAGACCGTTGCCAAAGTGGTGGTGTCTAACACTGCCAACGTAGGTTCATATGATGCGACTCTCGCACTCTTGAACTTCACGCTTGGTCAGACAGGCATCTCCAACACTGCTGACCGTGTTGCCCGTGTGTATAAGGATTCAGTGTTGTCAGCTAACCAGCTCGCTACAACGACTTGGGATCTTACGGCTACATCGGCTATCTTCTCATTCAGCAGTCCGTCTGGCTCTGGCTTTGAGGATAACCAAACAACCACCGGCTTTACTGATCTTACCATTTCGGCCGGAACATCACGCACCTTGGTTGTTACTCTTGACACCACGGATGCGGGTACCAACGACCGTCTCTCATTCCAGATCAGCGCAGGTCAAATTACCTGGGGTGATGGCGTTACAACGTCAATTACCACGGTTAATGACTTGCCGCTTCTTGCCAAGACCCTCACGTACTAATTATACGTAATGGTTCTCAAACGGCTCGGGTTTTCCCTGACCGCGCAGAGAAGCACAACAACCCCCCGAGAAATCGGGGGGTTGTTTTTGTATACGTTTTTTGCTATTATGGTTATATTGTTTAGCTTTCTCTTGAAAGACGCTCAAGCTGCGTTTGGAATACAGCGTACACGCCGCAAGAGCACCTCGAACTTTTGTTTGGAATGTGAACAGCGCAAGGAGCGGTCCCGACTTAGTCGGGACTCGCCCCGGTGTTTGAGGACCCCAGACTTAGTCGGGGGGACGAGTTCGGGGTGAGAGCGACGCAGCGCATTCACATTCAACAAAAAGTGAGCTGGTGCTCTTGCGGCGTGTACGCTGTATTCACCAGCACGCGAGCCGAGTCTTTCAAGATGATGCCAAGTAGATAATTATGCATGACAAACTACGAAAAATAATTCCGTTTCTCCTGTTAGTGCCATTGATGTTGCCCATTTTTTTAACGTCATCCACTTTGTTTCCTTGGCATTTTGGGAAAACCGTTTATTTTCAGATGTTTATATCTGTAGTTTTTGTTGCGGGCATTTTTTGTTTTTGGCAACGCCGGCATGAGCTCAAAACAATGTCGTTAACGCCGCTTGATGTGTGTATTACTTTTTTTCTGCTTGTGTATTTTTTGGCAACGGTATTTGGTGTTAATCCTTCAAAGAGTTGGTGGGGTAGCATGAGCCGTATGGATGGTTTTTCCACGTGGCTGTATTTTGGGTTGTGGTATGCACTTGTGCGCGTTTACTTTCGTGATGCGCGTTTTTGGCAATGGGCTCATTATGGATTGCTGGGGATAAGTTGTTTGGTTGCTCTTTCAGCTCTTTTTCAAAAACCGCTTGCTCCGGTCCTAGGGCTTGCTGCGGAGTTTCTTGAGTCAAACCGGTTGTCCGGCGTTATTGGCAACCCGGCCTTTTTGGGTTCTTTTTTGCTCATGCCCACGGTGTGGGCACTTGCCTTTTTTGTGCGTGAGCGTTTATGGCCGGCGCGTATTTTTGCGATTATTGTTTTTGCAGTGGATTTTTTTGCTTTGTATACCACACAAACACGCAGCGCCGCGCTTGGTCTTACAGCCGCGCTTGTTTTCTTTTTTGTCGTGGTGATGTTTGGCGTGCGGGAAACCCGTTTGCGATTGCGTTTTGTTGTGCCAGTTGGGCTTTGTATTATTGTTTTTCTTGGCGTTGTTGGTTACGGTTTGGTTGTGCCTCGTAGTGATGTCGCGGTTCGTCTCCCACGTCTTTTACGTTTTGAGGATTTGTTGAACCCGGCGTCGGCTGATTCCGGACGTTTGTGGGCATGGGGGAGCGCTGTGGCAGGTATTCGCGAAAGGTTTTTACTTGGTTTTGGCCCGGGCAATTTTGATTACCCTTTTGATGTGTATTATGATCGGCGTTTTTATACCATTTCATTTGCTGAAACAACCTGGGATAAACCGCACAATCTGTTGTTGGAAATGGGTGTTGATGCCGGTTTGCTTGGTATGCTTGCGGGTTTTTTGCTGTTTGGCGGCGGGGTATACGTATTGTTGCGAAATGGTTTTGGGGCGCTTTCAACGCGTGATCGTTTTTTTTGGTTTATGATGGCCTCGGGGCTGTTTGGATATGGCGTGAACACTTTATTTTTGTTTGAAACATCAAATACCATGTTGCTCTTGTTTTATCTTTTTGCGTTTGGTTCATGGCAGTATGGCACTGCGGTTGGCGTTCTACGTGTGCCCTTATGGTTTTTTTCCTTGTATCGCGGCGTGCAAAAAGTAGCCGGCGGTTTGTTTGTCATTTCCCTTGTTGTTGGTGTTTTTATGCTGTGGTCTTTGTACGGGCGGCTTCTCATATCTCGCGCGCTTGTTGCGGCAGATGATGCGGCATTTGAAGGCAACATGCCAGTATGGAAAGAACAAGCGCAAAAAGTATTGGTGCTTTCAGGGCGTACGTATGATTTTGATGTATTCAAATTTCTTGTCGGCGATTTTGATACTCTTGAGACACGTTTTAATACTGATAATGTTGTTGTAAAGGAAGCAATGCAGGAGCTTTCGCCGGCCATTCTCGCGTGGCTTAATGATATGGGCACGAGTAACTCCATGGAGCGGTACGTACCTTTTTATTTGTGGANNGGCACTTATGCGCGGGCATGCGCTTGCTCCTGATCGCCAGGATGTTGCGTATTTTTTGGCGCGTGCTTTGCTTGCGCAGAAAAAATTTACTGAAGCGCTTGCTGTACATCGTGATATTTTAATTAAAAATCCAACGGTAGGGGAGCCGGAGTGGTTGTATGGTCTTGCGCTTATCGCGGCGGGCAACAGGCAGGCGGGCATGCGCTTTGCATATAACGCAGTTTTTCACTATCGCGTTGTGGCTCTTAATAAAGTCATTTATCTTGCCGAGCTCTATGCACAGGAAGGGGCATATGATATAATGATAGATATGTTTGAGCGCCTATTAACCATAGGTGATTTTTCTCGTCAAGCAACACCTTACGCCCGACTGGCGGCTCTGTACGCACAGGTTGGACAACGTGAAAAAGCTCTGCAGTATTTGGAGCGAGCAGTGATGCTTGACCCAACGCTCCAGGCAGAGGCAGAGGCCTTTCTGTCTTCTTTGAAAGCCAATGAATAAGTGAATAAGTAATGTAACGTATGATTAAAAAACATTCAATGTTAGTGTGGATTGCGGCAGTGATTATTTTTATTGGTGTCATGGGTTATTTTTCATACCGTGAAACCGGTGCGGGTTCTGCAACGGCATCTGTTAATTTAAATAAAATGTTAAAGGAGCGTCCTGAATATGCTGATCTTATTACCAACATACAGAAGGTGGAAGAGGAAGTAAAAAAAGATCCCGGTCTTGTTGAACGCTATGCGCAGCTTGGTCTTGCGTGGAAGTCGCTTGCTGAACAAACCAAAGACAAGGCCGTCTTTAGCAAAGCGCGCGATGCTTATATCCGCGGTATTGAATTAACCGGCCGTCGCAGTTCAATTTATTTGTTGAATGCCGGTGTTGTTTCAGAACTGATGGAAGAATATACTGAAGCGGAGCGTTACTATCAGATGGCCGTTGAGTCAACGCCTGGTGATGCAGAACCCTATTTGAAGTTGGCGAGTTTGTATCGTTTATTTCTCAACAAATCCAAGGAAGAAATTATGGCAGTGTATGATAAAGGTATTGCTACCGTTGTGTTGTCAACTCCCATTATACAAGCAAAGGCAGAATACCTACGTAGTACGGGGGACGGAAAAGCAGCTTTACCGTTGTACGAGGAGCTGTATCGCCGGAGCCAAAATCAACAGTTTAAAAATAGTATTGATGAAATTAAACAGACACCGTGAGTAGTACATGAGCACACAAACCCAGACAAAAATAGTCGTGCATGGCTTTTTGGTAAAGGCAGCGCAGTTGCTTGTTTTAGCTTCGTTTTTAACGCNNTGGGACAATCATGAGCGTATGCTTGGATTGTATACGTTGTTGCATTATGGGATATTGTATTTTGTAGCTCGCAATGTGTTCCGGAGTTGGAACGATTGGCGTTTGGTGTGGTGGGTTTTTGCCGTGCTTTCAGTGCCTGTGTTTGTAGTTGGTTTTAAGCAGGTTTTTGATACTGAATTTTTATTGAATCGTGATTCAGAACGCATTGCCTCCACACTAGGGAATCCCATTTATGTGAGCGCTTATAGCATTTTTGTTTTTTTATTATCTGCGTATTTGTTTTTACGGGAAAAAAGATGGGATTTACGTTTGCTGATTGTGGGGATTGGCGCGCTCGCATTTTTTAATTTTTTGGTAAGCAATACACGCGGTACATCTCTTGGTTTTCTTGCCGCCCTTGTTGTGGTTCCTTTGGCTGTTGTTTTTTTTCACAAAGACGCTTCACGTCGTTTGCGTATGGGCATTATTGTGGTGCTGTTGTTGGTTGTTGGCGCAGGTTTTGTACTGTATCAGTACCGTCGAGTGCCGGCGATTCGCAATTTTCCTATGGTTGGGCGCATACTGAACATCAACTTTACCGAGAACACGGCTGAAACGCGTTTTATTGCATGGAATATTGCCGTTAAAGCATGGAAGGATCATCCTGTTGTTGGATGGGGGCCGGTCAATTTTTATTATGCGTTTAACAAATATTATAATCCCCGTTCATTTTTGCATGGTGCACAGGAAACGTGGTTTGATAATGCGCATAGCATGATTTTTAACACCTTGACTGAACGCGGTTTGTTTGGTTTGTTTTCCTATCTCTTTCTTTTTATTGCTCCTTTTGTTGTGCTGTTTAAAAACAAGTACAAAAAAGACGGCATGCTGCTTTTTATGTTTGGTTTTGGATTTTTAGTTATTCATTTTATTCACAACAGCATTGTTTTTGAAAATGTTACGTCCTATTTGTATTTTTTTCTTTTTCTTGCTTTTGTGGGTTTTATGGTACAGGATCCTGTACCGGGGCAGGGATCTGTTCCTGTGGCCGTTCGGTTGCCTCCAACGGGCATCACGGTTGGCGCGGTGTTGGTTGTTATGTTTATGATTTTTTCCTGGAATATACAAGTCGCGCGCGCAAACAGGGGCACTTTCTTTGCGCTTCAGAGTTTTCAATCCATTGAAAGCGGCATGATTGTTTTTCTTGAAGTTTTAAAGATTCCAACGCCGCACAAGGATGACGTGCGTGGTGATGTTATTACGGGTCTTTTGCGTGTTCTTCAAAAGCCGCGTAACGAGGAGGAGAAGAAGTTTTTTGAAGAACAGCTCTTATTTGCACGCAGTGAGCTTGATAAATCACTGGCAGTGCGGCCTATGGATATTCGCATGCTGTTGCTTTTAGGAACGCTTAATCGTGCTCTTGCGGTGATTACACAAGAAAAACAATATGTGGAGGCAGGAGATGCCGCGTATGCCCGTGCACTTGCCTTGAGCCCTCGGCGTCAGCAGCTTCTTTTTGAGCGTGCGTCAAACGCTCTTTTGGGAGGTGATAAAGATGGCGCTTTATTTTATTTGCAAGAAGCGATTGATGCTGAACCATCGTTGGGTGAGGCCTATATCCAGTACGCCCGTGCGGCGTATCAAGTTGGTTTTTTTGAAAAGGCAAAACAGTCCATGCTGCGCGTTCTTGAGCTTGGTCATATTCCGCGCGACACCGGAGAGGCCGCCGGCATGGCGCAATTGATTGCAAGTTCTCCGGAGCCGCTTGAAAAAATTATTGCTGATCTGCGTGCTGTGCAGGCAAGCATGGGTACGCGGGCCCGTTCTTCTATGTTTGATGATTTTGTGTCCCGCGTTACTGCGCTGCGTGAAGCTACTCGTGATGCAAAAACAAAGAAGTAACCATTAGTTTTTGCAATATATTTTTTCTGTTTCCTGTATCATGGTTTGAAGTTGAAACTGCTGTGCACGCTCTTGCGCGCTCTGTGCGTAGCATTCCCTATCCGTTTGACTTTCTGCAAGCTCTTCAAGTGCCTGCGCAAGGTGAGGCGGGTGTTGCGGCTTGATAACGAGGCCGTTTTTTTTATGTTCAATCATTTCCGGCACTGCGCCCACGTTGGTGGCCACAATAGGGAGTCCCGCGTGCATGGCTTCAAGCAGCGCGTAGGGGAAACCTTCTTTTTGCGATGGTAGCACAAAGATATCAAATGCTTTGAGTAATTTAGCCGCATCTTCAACATACGGAATTATATGGAATATCTGTTCAAACTTGTATTTTTTAATGCTTTGTTTTATAGTGTGTTTTTCCGGGCCATCTCCGATAACAAAAAACTCAAGGGGTGCTGAAGTGAGTGCTGCAGCTTTCACGAGGATATCAATTCCTTTGGTTTTGTAGAGCGAAGCAATCGTCCCCACCCATAGCTTTTCAGGCGTTGGTCTTTGTGGTATGTGCGCGGTAAGTGACGCTTGCGCTTGTGCGCGGCTCACAAAAGAGGGTATTGAAATTCCGTGGTATATCTTTTGCAATTTTTCTTGTTTTACACCAAGAACGTTACGCGCTGTGTCGTAGTCAGTTTTTGAGATAGTAATAAATGTATCTTTGATGGATGCTGTTATTTTTTCCGCTACGTGGTAGAATGTTTTTTTCCACAATGGGAGAGGTTCTTTAAAGACCCAGCCGTGGACCGTATAAACAATTTTTGCTTTGCGATACATGAGCGCGGCGAGCGACCCCAGTACGCCTGCTTTGGAACTGTTGAGATGTATGACGTCAGGTTGTGTGATACGATACAATTTCGCAAGTTCAAAAATAGCGAGCACATCGTGCAGTGGTGAGATGGGGCGCACGAGGTGCTTGAGGTTATAGTAAGGGATATTTTTTTCTTTGAGGCGCGCTTGCAGATCCTGGGGCGCATCTTTGAGGCCGATGCCAACCGACGACTCAAAAGAGGAATGTAGGTTTGTGGCGCAATCAAAAACATAGCGCTGCGCGCCGCCCCATTTGCCTTGGGTTATGATATACAGTATTTTCATGTAAAATGTTGACAAAACACAGTCATTATAGCATACTTTTAGGGTATTGTACATATGAAAACAATTTTGGTAACTGGCGGGGCCGGGTTTATTGGCTCGCACTTGTGTGAGCGGCTGCTTGAAGACGGCAACCGTATTTTGTGTTTGGACAATCTTTCAACCGGATCGCGGGAGAATATCGCGCATCTAGAAGGGAGTAAGCAGTTTGTTTTTATCGCACATGATATTGTTGAACCGTTTTATTTGCAAGCGAGCGAGCGAAGAGCAAGCAGGTTTGCTCTTCCGAGCGAGCGCAGCAAATATGTGGGCAACGCCCCATACACTGATGAAAAAATAAATCAGATATATAATTTGGCGTGTCCCGCGTCGCCGATACATTACCAAGCCAATTCCGTACGCACCATAAAAATCAATACCATTGGTGTTATTAACATGCTTGGACTTGCACGTACGCACGGGGCACGCATTTTACAGGCCTCAACCAGTGAGGTATATGGCGATCCGTTGGTGCATCCGCAAACAGAAGCATATTTTGGCAATGTTAATCCATTTGGCCCGCGTTCATGTTATGATGAAGGCAAGCGTTGTGCTGAAGCGCTTTTTTATGATTACAAACACATGCATCCTGAAATGGAAATTAAAGTCGCTCGTATTTTTAATACGTATGGTCCGCATATGGCATTTGATGATGGGCGCGTGGTTTCCAATTTTATTGTGCAGGCATTGCGCGGTGAGTCGTTAACCATGTACGGGAATGGAAAACAAACGCGCAGTTTTTGTTACGTTGATGACCTTGTCATTGGTTTGGTTAAATTGATGAACAGTGACGCGGAGGTTGTAGGTCCGGTGAACTTGGGCAATCCTGCAGAGTTTACCGTAGAGAATTTGGCGTGGGATATTCTTGATATGGTGGTGCCGGGTGGACGTGGGAGCGCTCCAAAACCGGTTTACAAAGAAATGCTGCAAGATGATCCAAAGCGCCGTCAGCCGGATATTAGTAAAGCGCGTGAGTTGTTGGCTTGGTCGCCGGTCGTATCGTTGCGCGAGGGCTTGGAACATACGATTGCTGATTTTCGTGAACGACTTAAAAAAGCGGGTTGAAGATATGCGTATATGTATTTTTTCAACAGCATACCTTCCGTTTGTCGGTGGTGCAGAGGTGGCGCTTGATGAAATTATTAAACGACTCCCGCCGGACTGGGAGTTTGATGTATTTACGGCACGGCTTGACGGGCGGTTGCCGCGTGTGGAACAGATGGGACGCGTGCGTGTGATTCGTATCGGACAAGGCGGGCGTTTTGATAAATATCTTCTTGCGCTGCGTGGTGCTGCACATGCCGCGCGCAAGCATGCACAACATCCTTATGATTTGGTATGGTCCATGATGGCAAGCTACGGCGGTTTTGCTGCACTTACTTTTAAAAAGAAAATCGGCGTGCCATTTTTATTGACGCTTCAGGAAGGTGACTCACCCGAGCATATTATGAAACGGGTGGGGATTTTTAAGGAACGTTTTAAACAAATTTTTAAAAAGGCGGACGGTTTACAGGCAATCAGCACATATTTGCTTGAGTGGGGGAAGCATATGGGTTTTGATAGTTTAAAACCGCATAAAATGATTCCCAATGGTTTTGATGCGAATCGTTTTAAACCGGTTGTTTTACAGGGGATTCCTAATAATTTTAGGGAAGAGTTCGGCATACATCATACAGGCACACTCATTGTAACGGTTTCGCGATTAGTGCGTAAAAATGGGGTTGATATTTTGTTGCGCGCACTTGCTGAACTTCCGCAAGAATATCACCTTGCTGTTGCCGGAGAAGGGGAAGAAGAGCCCACACTCAAAAGTTTGGCAGAGAATCTTGGCGTAAACAACCGTGTATATTTTTTGGGAACCATTTTGCATGATCGTCTGCCGGATTTATATAAAAGCGCTACGGTGTTTTGTCGGCCCTCGCGTTCAGAGGGTTTAGGCATTGTTTTTTTGGAAGCAATGGCGTCAAAACTGCCGGTGGTTGCCACGCATGTGGGCGGCATTTCTGATATTGTGCGGCATGAAGAAACGGGATTATTGTGTGCGTCTGAAGATTATCATGATTGCGCGCAAAAGATTAGACGTCTGGTTGATGATGAAGCGTTGCGCAAACACTGTGTTGAAAACGCATTTGAGTTTGTGCGTCGTGATTTTCAGTGGGATGTTATTGCGCAGCGCATGCGTGAATTGATGGAAGGTTTAGTATGAATATACTTATTGCCGCAGATATTTTTCCGCCGTCGGTGGGTGGGCCAGCCACGTATAGTTTTTTGTTGTTGCGTGAGTTATCCAGCATGGGGTATACTATAAGTATATTAACATTAACACCAAAACGGTTGCCACACGAGCCCGCCGGTGTTTTTCGTGTTATTCATTCTTTTTTTCCATTGCGGTATTTTGAATATTATCGTTTATTAAAGAAACACGGACAAGGTGTGGACATTATATACGCCATGGGACCGGTGAACGCGGGTTTGCCTGCTTTGTTTGTGGCACGTGCTTTGCGCAAGCCACTGGTGGTAAAAGTGGTGGGGGACTATGCGTGGGAACAAGGCGTGGCGCGGTTTGGCGTGAAAGAATTGCCGGATGAGTTTCAGCACAAACGTTACGGATTGCGCGTGAGTATGTTGCGGTGGATTGAGCAGTTTGTATGCAAACGCGCGCGTGCTGTTGTCGTACCGAGTGAGTATTTAAAAAAAATAGTTATGGGTTGGGGTGTGTCTGCGGAAAGTGTCCATGTTATTTACAACGCAGCGCCAAACGTGCACGCACAAAGTTCAGAAACACTGCCATCTGTCTTGCAGAACAGAAAAATCATTTTTTCAGCAGGCCGTCTCATGCCGTGGAAGGGCATGCAGACGCTTGTTGAAATAATGCCGGAGCTGGTCGCGCACGATTCATCGTTGCATTTGGTTATTGCCGGCAGTGGTCCGGAAAAAGAAACATTAGTGGAGCTTGTAAAAAAATTAAAACTGGAACATGCAGTAACATTACTCGGTAAAGTTGAAGCAGGCGATATGCAGGCATGGTTTCAACAGGCGCATGTGTTTGTGTTGAATAGCGGTTATGAAGGTATGGCGCACACTATTCTTGAGGCCTTTGCATACGGATGTCCTGTTGTTGCATCAAACACCTGCGGCAACCCGGAGCTTGTAGCACATGAAAAAACAGGACTTTTGTGTGAGTATAATGACGCAGTTGGACTTAAAAAGGCCATTATCCGTCTTGTGGCAGATCAAGATTTGAGGGGGGTGTGTATAACTCATGCCAAAGAAAAAATGGCTTTGTTAAGCCAAAAAAATATGCTTGAAAATACTATAAACCTTCTAAAGCGTTTTGTGCGAGAATAACTTGACAAACGCTTGTTTTTGCGCTATAGTTGCGTATTCCGCTTTTATTTAAAAGTGCGCTTTGGCGAGCTATTTTTATAGAACTCATAGCGCCCTTTGAAATATAAGGGAGGGAATAATAACGGCCGCTTGCCTGAAGGAGGGCACAATGCGGAACTCTCTGCTGGCTCTGTGGTGTTTGTTCGCATCCATGCCCTTTATGGGCGGATGTCACTGTAACGGCGAGGAGTTGCGGGCCATCCCGCCGACTCCCACCTCGACGCCAACGCCCGAGCCCACGCCGTCTCCCTTGAGGAACGCGTGCGGTGGTACGGCACGGCTGGCGCACAGTCGCGGTGAGGCATGCACGCGCGTGGTTGGCGAATGTGAAGGGTATGGCGTATATGAATGTCGTGGCCGTGATCGCGTGCAGTGCACGGTCACACGGACCGTGTGCCCGGAACTGACGCCCACGCCGGCCCCGACGCCTGTTATCATTCCTACTCCCATCCCGACGCCGGATTGTTCCATTTTTGTCCCTCAAATGTGCGGACGGTACGAGTGGGACGAATCCGTACAAAGGTGCTCACTCGTGGCGCAGCCAGCCGGCTTCCCGTGTGATGACGGCAACCTGTGCACGGTGAATGACCAGTGCGATGGTATGCTTTTTTGGAGTCAGGGGTGCAATCTTGGCACGGAACGCGACTGTGCTACCGAGCTTGCGCCGCGTGAGTGCAACATCCTTGTGTGTGTCAGCACATTAGGGTGTCAGTACGAGCAGTCAACCGGATGGGAACCGTGCGACGATGGCCGGTACTGCACGCAAGATGACTCGTGTAGTAATGGCAGTTGCAGAGGTGTCATCCGTAGCTGTACTGACCCGCTGCGTCAGTGTGCAGACATGACATGCGATGAAACGCGCGATACATGCGTGGCGCGTTCCCGGCAAAGTGGTGAGCGCTGCAACGATGGCGATGCTTGCACGTTGTTTGACCACTGCGACGGAGCGTACAACTGTGTGGGTAGTCCGCGGCAGTGCGATGACGACAACGTTTGCACAGCCAACTCATGCGATCACGACTTTGGCTGCCAGACACGCTACGTGCAAGGCGCAAGCTGTGACGACGGCGACCAATGCACTGAAGTTGATCGGTGCGTTGCCGGTGGTTGTGTTGGCACCGACAAGCCCAATGGCACGTCGTGTGATGACAGCCAGTTTTGTACTGATGACGACGTATGCCAATTCGGTTTTTGCCGCGGAACACTGCACGGCTTGGAGCCACGCGTGTGCCTAGACCTCGTCTGCGAAGACCTTGTAACCCAGTGTACCGACGAATTTTGCGACGAGCAGAATGAACGGTACGTGATGACGTTCAAGGCCGATGGTGTGCTCTGCCGCGATAATGTGTTCTGCACAGTCAATGACCGGTGCCAAGCAGGCATATGCGAAAGCGGCTTGCAGCGTGATTGCGCTGCAGGTCCAAACGGCTGGGGCGACCAGTGCAATCAGGCATTTTGCAACGAAGAGCGCCAGACGTGCGACTCAACGCCGGTTCCGGCCAGCCAGACATGTGATGATGGCGACATTTGCACCACCGGCGACTATTGCGCTGGTCCGAATATTAGCCCCGGTAGCCGTGCGGCCTGTGTGCCTACCGCACAGGTAGACGCGGATGACCACGTGGACTGCACCGTGGATAGGTGCGACCCGGTGCTCGGTACCATACACACGCCCAATGACGCGCGGTGCAACAATGGCGCATGGTGTGTCACGCCAATGTGTGATATTGAGCAGGGCTGTGTGTACACGCCTCTGCCGGACAACACACCGTGTGACGATGGCACCGTCTGCACCCAGCGTGATATGTGTATGGAAGGAACGTGTGTTACTGAAGGGGATGTCACGTCGCCCGACGGTCTGCGTAAGATCGGCTGGCTGCAGGGACCACACTACTTGTGGGGACCAAACGTGGGTCAACCGCAGGGCTGGGACTACAATTGGGATGATGTGTTGTGTCACTCTGGCTTTGACATTCTGATTCTGGAGTCGGCCGACCGCGTGCCGGTGTGCGCCAACTCGGGTCACCCCCTGTTTGTGAAGTACATGAGCTTAACGGTGCGCCACCATGGTATCTACCAGTGCTATGACGCGGCGCTCGTGGCGCAGTACACCGTGGGGGACGACCCGCATGGTGGACCTGATGACCCCAACGGCAACGCCGTACCCGAGCCGGTGTTGGACATTCGCGCGCCAGCGGTGCGCAATATGATTTTAAACCGCTACTTGCCCTGTTTGCTCCAGTATGATCGCAATCCCGGGCCGGATGGATTCCTCGTGGACACACTTGGGTCGCTTTATGATGAGTTTTCCTACCTGGCACCGGCAGCTGTGAGCTTGATGGGTGAAATCATGGACCGCTATCCGCGGTTCATGTTCCTCATCAACGACGGCTGGAACGTCAATTGGGTCGCTCAGAACGGCGTGAGGCACAACGCATGGGACGACATCATGGACATGGCTGTTGCCAGACGGCGCGACATGACCTTCATTTTTGAGAGTTTCTACCTTGATTTTGAAGGCCAGCCGCAATATGTTGGCAACGGCATTATTCGTCCGGGCCTGCCGCTTGACCTGATGGTGCGCATGCGCATGCGCCGTGACGCAGCGCCGGCATACATCCGCCTGGCAACTCTGGAACATCCGCAGGTGGACGACAACCAGAACGCATGCTTCCTGAATGGGGAGGCGACATGTTACGCGTGGCTCCACGGCATGTCGCCCATCGTGCAGCAGTATTACCGGCCGCGCCCCTGGTGCCACTGGGACCCGGGGCTCAACACGTTCGTCGTCAACGGCGACTGCAGTGACGCTCTGATGTCCCCGTTGCCGTCCGGCGACACCTGCATGGATGGTTCAACTCACTAGTCGCTGCCCGAGGCAGCACAGCCCCTGATTTCTTTCGCGCTTGCGTGGTTGAGGTCAGGGGTATTTTAATTCTTGTTTTTTTGGGCTTTTTATGCTAGTATGTGTTTTGTAACCGGTAATTTTTATGCGCATCTTCATGCTCTCGCTGGATCAAAAAATTCTTGACCCGTCGAGTTCATCCTACAACCGAATGAAAGAGTATAGCCACTATGTTGATGAGCTGACTATTGTTGTACCCTCACAGCAGAAAGAGACAATACGTATTGCAGAAAATATTGAAGCGCACGCGACAAGAGGCCGCAACAAAATACAGCAGTTTTTTTCTTTGCTTAACTTGAGCAAAAAAATCGTTAAAGAAAAAAAAATTGACTGTATCACCGCACAAGATCCTTTTTTTACCGGTCTTATTGGTTGGTGGGTGGCGCGTCGGTGTGATGTAGCATTGAATGTGCAAATACACGGTGTATTTTTTAACAATCCTTTTTGGCTTGCCGAATCATGGCAGAATCGTTTGCGTGGTGTTTTGGCCCGCTTTGTTGTTCGTCGTGCTGATAGCGTACGCGTGGTGAGTAATTTTTTAAAAGAAGAACTTTTGAAAAATGGTGTTCCAAAAGACCGTATTGTGGTGGTGCCCGCGTTTGTTGATATTCAGGCACTTTCAGAACGTAGTCCGCGCACAGATATTCGTTCTCGTTATCCGGGATTTAAGCATATTTTTTTGACCATCAGTCGCATGGAGCCGGTTAAAAATTTACCCATGCTTGTTGAAGCGTTTGCATCTGTGGTGAAAAAACATACGGATGCACTCCTTTTGATGGTGGGCGAGGGGAGCCAGACCGTAGAACTGCGCAGGCGTGTTCAGGAGCTTGGGCTTGAACGCAACATTATGCTTGAACCATGGACCGATGATACTATTTCATATTATAAAGCAGCGGACTGTTTGTTATTTCCCTCACGGCATGAAAGTTTTGGTATGGTGCCGCTTGAAGCGCTTGCGTGTGGTTGTCCTTTAATTACGTTTCAGACCGGATGGATTGACAAACGCGCGTGTGTCTTGCGCGGTATCCACTGTCTTGATACGCACACACCAGATGCGTGGGCAGCTGCCATTGAAGAGTTCATTAGCGACGTAGAGCGAGAGCGGTTGAAAAGCGAAGCTTCTCAACCGCCGAGCCGAGGAGCTAATATGGTAATTCCTATCGCGTACCCTCATACGCACCACGACCTCTACCGGCAAACCGCGCGCATTGTATACCCTTATACGCAAAAAGCAAATTTGGCACGTCAGCATGAAGTGTGGTATAATGCAATTCGTCATAAACGATCCTATCGTCTTCTTTTGATTACACAAAAAATTAATGATGTTGATGATGACCTTGCCTTTTTTATCAAATGGGTTGATGAGTTTGCCCGATTGGGAGCGCAGGTACAGGTTATATGCCTTGAGAAACGTCAGTTTGATAATCATTTTCCGGTGTATTCTTTGGGTAAAGAGCGCGGCGTTGGACTCGCGGGGCGATTGTTTCGTTTTTATAAATATATTTTCACGCTCAAGTATGACCGCGTGTTTGTGCACATGAATCCGGAATATATGACGCTCGGTGGCTGGTTTTGGTGGCTAACCGGCAAAGATTCTTACCTCTGGTACACTCATTACACCATGCATATTCATTTGTGGCTTGCACATCTTTTTTGCAAACGATTATTTGCAGCAACTCCGCAGAGTATGCCTATGTACGAGCATGATGAGAAGCGTGTTATAATTGGACACGGTGTGCCGATTGCCTATTGGGAAGAACACACGCAGGATGTTCCGGAAAATAAGAAAGAGCCGGTGACCAATATGCTTGTGGTGCACCGTTTATGTCGTTCAAAACGCTTAGAGATTTCTATTAAAGCTTTAAAATTATTGCCTAAAGAATATCGGCTGACCGTATACGGACGCGATGTTGAAAAGGATTATGTTGCGGAGCTCCACGAGCTCGTGGCTGCTGAAGGTTTGGAAGACCGCGTTACGTTTAAGGGGCCGCTCCCCATGCCAGAATTGCGTTTTGTGTACCCGCATTATCAGCTGTTCCCAAACATGGCTTGGGAAACTATTGATAAAACCATGTTAGAAGCAATGCTTAATGGTTTGTATCCTGTAACCACGCCACGCAATGCTGAAGCCATTGGTTTGCCGTACGCGCCAACAGAGGAAACACCTGAAGCGGTCGCTGATTTTATTCTTAATTTTGAACAGTATCGTTTGAGTAAAGAAGAATTACAGCGCATTGTTGAAGAGTGCCACAGTTTGAGCGGTCTTATTACAACTATGAATTCCTATGTCAAAGCCGGAACATAAACCCATTGCCATCGTTGGCGGCGCGCGTCCCAATTTTATGAAAATTGTGCCTTTGGCGCGTGTTTTGACTGAACGTGATGTACCCTATTACGTGGTGAATGCCGGGCAACATTTTTCAAAGGAAATGTCCCAGGATTTTTTTCTTGAGTTTAATTTGTCTGTTGATTATGAACTTGAGCCCGATGTTAGTGAAAAAGAAAAGCAGCTTCAAGAAATACAGTCAGGGCTCGCGCGTATTTTTAGAGAACATCCGCCGGCCATGGTTGTGGTTGTGGGCGACGTTGACGCAACGCTTATTGCTGCGCGTGTTGCGCATGAGCTTGCTATCCCGGTAGCGCATGTTGAAGCTGGTTTACGTTCTTATAATCCAAAAATGCGTGAAGAGTATAACCGTGTGGAAACGGATAAAATCGCTGTGCTCAAGTTTGCGTCTTCTGATGATGCTGCGCAGACGTTGCGCAAAGAAGGACTGGACAAAGGTGTGCAGGTGGTTGGTAACATTATGATTGATTTGTTAAAGTTGCACGAGCCGGCAGTGAAAGAAATAATCGAACCATTTTATTTTGTTACTCTGCATCGTGCGGAAAATGTTGATGACAAACATATTTTTGAACAGATACTTTCTGCGCTTGAAGAGATACGTAAAGATGCAACTATTTATTTGCCGCTTCATCCGCGCACAAAAAAGAAAGCAGAGGAATTTGGTTTACTTCCGCGTTTGGAAAAAGCGTGCCATGTATTACCGGCTTTAAGTTATGTTGAGTCGGTTTATTATCAAAAAAATGCACGTTTGGTTTTAACTGATTCCGGCGGGGTGCAAGAAGAAACATCGGTGCTGGGCACGCCGTGTATTACCATGCGCACGGAAACCGAGCGCCCTATAACGGTGGAGCAGGGGACTAATGTCGTGGCCGGTGTTACTAAAGAAGGTATTTTGCAAGCATATCGCGCCATTACTGTTACCAAACGCCCGGCACAGATTCCGCTGTGGGACGGCAAAGCGGCGCAGCGTATTATTGATAGCATAGAGACCTATGTGTGGCATTAACGGTTTTAATTTTAGTAATGAGGGCCTCATTCAAAAAATGAATGTGCTCACACATCACCGAGGACCTGATGATAATGGCATGTTTGTATCGTCGATGTTTTCTTTGGGGAATAATCGTCTTGCCATTATTGACCTCTCACCCGGCGGTCATCAGCCCATGATTAATGATGACGGAACCTTGGCTATTGTTTATAATGGCGAGTTGTTTAATTATAAAGAAATTTGTGATGAGCTCAAGCATAAGGGTTTTCAATTTCGTTCACAGTCAGACACTGAAGTGTTGCTGAAGGCGTATGAAGCATGGGGCAGTGCGTGCTTACAAAAATTAAATGGTATTTTTGCGTTTGCCGTGTTGCATGTCCATGAAAACAAATTATTTTTTGCGCGGGATCGGTTGGGTGTTAATCCATTCTATTATTACCATGCTGGCGGACGATTTATTTTTTCTTCTGAAATTAAGGGTATTTTTGCACATCGTGTGCCGCGTGACTTGGATGTGGATGCGCTTAACATGTACTTTAGATTGTTGTATGTGCCATCGCCAAAAACTATTTGGCAAAATATTTTTAAATTGCCACCCGCACACTATGGTATTTTAGAAAATGGACAGTTGCATCTTGAACGCTATTGGAATGTTGTGCATGGTGAAGAATTGCATGATCGTGAAGAAATAAAACATGAAATTAAACGTTTGGTGGATGACGCGGTGCGTTTGCAGCTTGTATCTGACCGGCCAGTTGGCGTGTTTTTATCCGGTGGTATTGATTCAACCGCTGTTGTTGGTGCTATGAGTGCCCTGGGCGGGAACGTGGAGACATTTTCTGTTGGATTTGAAAAAACAGAAGAGGCGGAAAAATATAATCGTGATTTTGAGCTGGCGCGTAAGACCGCCGCGTATTTTGGTACTACACACCATGAATTTGTTTTGAGCGCGCATGATGTGCAAACACGTTTTGAAAAAGCGCTTTGGCACATGGATGAACCTGTTTCCAATCACATTCAGGCCGTGAATTTATTTTTGGCTGAACAAACCGCCAGGTATGTTACCGTAGCATTGGGGGGAGATGGCGGAGATGAAGTGTGGGGCGGGTATGATCGATATTATTTAAATCAGCTTATTGACCGTTTGCGCCGTATGCCTGCGTGGGTACGACATTCAGCGGTGAAGGCAGTATTGCACGCACGGAACAAAGATGATTGGTATCAAAAGTTGGAAACCGCGCCGGGCGTTGATCGTTATTTTGAATTTTGGGGGCAAAAGGAAAGTACGGTGGCGAGTTTTTTGCGTCCGGATTTTAATCGGACCAATGTCACAAAAATATTTTTTGCAGAACGTTATTTCCAAAATATCTGGTCTGACTTTACAAAACAAATGATGGCTGTGGATTTGCAAACATGGCTGCCTGATGAATCATTGGTTCGTTCAAATAAAATGTCTATGGCTGCGAGTTTGGAACAACGTGTGCCACTTTTGGATCATCGTTTGGTTGAGCTTGGTTTCCGCGTGCCCACACAGTATAAAATCGCGCATAAAGGGCACGGCAAAGATATTTTTATTGAGGCGTTGCAAGAATATCTCCCGGCTCACGTGCTTGGTCAAACAAAGTGGGGGTGGTTTTCTCCGGCCGCCAAGTGGCTGCGGACTGATCTGAACGCTTACGCCCGTGAGGTTTTGTCTCCTTCTTATAATCAAGAAACAAGAGATTTCTTTGATTTTGAGGCCATACAGCGCATGTTTGAAGACCATTGTTCAAAAAAACAGTACAATCTTAATGCCCTGTGGTTGCTTATGACATTTCAGGTGTGGTATAATACTTTTAAGGTACAACTATGACTCCATGGGATGTTTTTTTTCGTACTTCAATGAAGATCCTGACTGATGTTGGCGGGACTGTTATTGACGTTGGTGGAGGATTGCGTATTAGCGCCGAGCGCAGCAACGTACTGGACAAACGCCGGATTTATTTGAAAGAATGGCTTAAGACCTGTGAGTATAAAGTGATTGATCCGGTGGACACCTATCACCCTGACATTGTGGGTGACATTCATGCTTTGCCTTTTCAAAATGAGTCAGTTGATTCATTTATTTGTCTTGCGGTTTTGGAACATGTTGAACGTCCGGTCAAAGGCGTTGAAGAAATGTACCGTTGCCTTAAAAAGGGCGGTTATGTTTTTGCGTATATGCCCTTTCTTTTTTCCTATCATGCGGAGCGGGGATATTATAAAGATTTTTGGCGATTCACCCGTGACTGTATGGATGAACTATTTAATGATTTTGTTCATATTGAGGTGTGTGAGGTTCGCGGACCTCTTGAAACCATTTCGCATTTATTGCCGGGCGCAAGTGGAAAAATGTTGAGATACCCGATGCGTTTTATTGATTGGATGCTCAAAAAACAACATACTAAACAGACGAGCGGTTTTTACGTGCTCGCTCAAAAATAATGGGTAAAGGTTCTAAGTCCTAAAAATATGGAACAAGAGATACAAGCAACAACACAAGACGTACGTGAATGGCAGAATAAAAATTTTTATAAACAGGCGCTTGACTATGCATATGATGTGCTCAAGCCGTTTTCAGAACGTTTTACCGTTGATAAAAAACGTTTACTATTCAGTATTGAGCTTGTGAGCAAAGCGGTTGGTGACCTCCGTGGTAAACGTATTTTGGATATGGGGAGCGGTATTGGTTTGACGTGTCTGGCGTTTAAAAAATTGGGTGCTGAAGCTCAGGGAATTGATAAATACATTTTTGATCCCGCTGATCCGCTTTTTCATATAGCGGATGTAAACCATCTGCAAGATATATGGAAGCGTGAAGGTCTTGCAATTCAAGCCGGTGATTTTTTTATCGCTGATCTTTCTTCATACGACGTGATTATGAGCGACGCTACCATTGAGCACTTGCGTAACCCTAAAGAATTTATTTTGCGCATGAATGATGTGGTGCGGCCCGGGGGTTTTGTTTTTATTGGCACGCCAAATTTGTCTACCATGCTGAGGCGTATTCGTTTTGTATTTGGCCGTAGTCCTTTATGGACTCTTAGAGATTATTATGATTTAGGGGAATCCTTTACCGGTCATTGGCGTGAATATACTTTACAGGAACTCAAACAAATGTGTGAGTGGTCTGGTCTTCAGGTGGTGGGTATGTGGAATAAAAATATGCTTGCGCCGTTTAAATGGCGTTGGGAAAAAATGCCTCGTTTTATAGCGCGCCTTTTGTCTGTATGTGTTCCCGGAAGTAGGGATTCAAATTTTTTATTATGCAAACGACCTCTGTGAAATTGTTGTATGTTGCCAACACGCGGATACCGACGGAAAAAGCTCATGGCTGGGCCATTATGAAAATGTGCGAGAGTTTTGCGTTGGCCGGCCATGCGGTTGAGTTGGTGTTGCCTAAACGCAAAAATCCGCATTTTGAAAGCGTAGACGCCTTTCATTATTATGATATCAAGAAGAATTTTGAAATAGTTTTTGTTCCATGTCCTGATTTGATTACCATAACGGGCCGTTTGCCGCGTCTGCTGGGGCTTCTGTTGGGAATAATTCAAAATTGGTTGTACGCGCGCGCGGTGTATGGACATCTGCAAAAACAACATGGCGCAATTATTTTTTCCCGTGAACATCGTTTGTTGTATTTTTTGAGAACGTTGCCTAACAAACTGGTGTATGAAGTCCATGATTTTCCGGAGCGCCACAAAAGTTGGTATCAAAAATTATTTGAGCGTGTTGATATAGTTGTTGTTACCAACCAGTGGAAAAAAAATGAAATCACAAAACGTTTTGGAACAGCAGAAGAAAAAATTTTCGTGGCACCCAATGCCATTGATGTTGAAGCGTATGCCCATCCGCTTTCAAAACAAGAAGCGCGTCAAAAACTTTCAATTTCTCAAAATAAAAAAATTGTTTTATACATGGGCGGTTTTCAGCGCTGGAAAGGAGTGTATGTGCTTGGCGAGGCGCTTCAGTATCTATCAAATGATATAGAGGTTATTTTTGTGGGCGGTGGCGCTGAACCTGACCGCGGTTTATTTATTGAGTGGCTTGGTCAGCAGGGGAACGATAATTTTTTTGTGCATGACCATGTTGAACACCAGTATGTTCCTTTGTGGCTTTGGGCTGCGGATGTTTTGGCGCTGCCCGGAACGGCAGAGGACAAGAATGCATTTTATTACACTTCGCCTTTAAAGTTGTTTGAATATATTGCTTCAGGTCGGCCGGTTGTTATGACTGACGTGCCTGCGGTGCGTGAAGTATTTGAACGGTTTGGTCTTGACATCCCTGCTGCGTATGTAGTGCCACCGGACAACGCACACGTACTTGCGGTTGCGCTCAACAATAGTATAGAACAAAAAGGCGTTTCTTGGCCCGTTTTAGCATCACATAAGCTTTTTCTTCATACATGGCAAGCCCGCGCCCGGGGTATTGCTGATTTCATTGAAAAATGCTAATATTGTGCAGTATGGATACAGCACTGCATTTTAGGCGGTTTGAGTTCAAATATCTGCTTAATAAAGCGGAAGAATCACGTATTAAGCGCTATTTAGCGCGCTATATGGTGCCTGACCCGCAAGCCCATAAAACTGGGTCTTACGAGGTGGTGAGCCTTTATTTTGACAGCCCAGCTTTTTATTATTATCATGAAAAAACAGATGGTATTAAAAAAAGAAAGAAAATTCGCCTTCGGACCTACCGGACTGAAAATGCATTTTCTCACGATGTTTTTTTTGAGATTAAGCGTAAGATTGATGCTGTTGTCTTAAAAGATCGTTTTTCTTTTGACAGAGGCCGCTATGTTTCTTTTATGGAACAGTGGAATCTTACGGGAGTTCCACACCTGAATGATGACAAAAATGTCAGCAAGATTCTTCATGAATTTGATTGGGAGCGTCGGTTGCGTTCAATAAGCCCCAAGATTTTGGTTGCCTATGAACGCGAGCCGTTTTTAGGCAAGTATAACCAGCACGTGCGCATTACCTTTGACCGGGCCATACGCGCGCGCGAAGATGATAATTTGTTTTATGCTGGCGATGAGTGGGAGGATGTTTCACGCGGCAAGACCGTGATGGAAATTAAATTTACCGGGTTGCTCCCGTTTTACATTACAAAAGTTATTCATTTATTTAATTTAGAACGCGTGGCATTCTCAAAATATTGTAACAGCGTTGATGCGTGCGGCAGTTTATCCTACAAGGATAGTTCAAGCCGCACACTATTTTCCGTACAAAATAATTTTAATCATTTTCAGCCCATATGGAATTTATTGTAAATTCTTTTTCAGGAGGTCAATTCAGTATCACGCATATCGTGTTTAATTTGGTTGTCTCTTTTATTCTTGCGCTTGCCATAGCATTTTTTTATAAAAAAACGCATAGGGGATTGTCCTATTCGCAGTCATTTGTGTTTACGCTTATTATTTTGACCGTGGTAACCGCGGTTATCATGATGGTTATTGGCAATAGTCTGGCCCGTGCTTTTGCGCTTTTGGGCGCTTTTTCCATCATACGCTTCCGCACTCCGGTTAAAGATACCAAGGATACCGTATACATCTTTTTTGCTTTGGCCATTGGTATGGCTGCCGGAACCGATAACTACAGCATCGCGGTTGTTTCAACCGTTGTTGTTTTACTTGTTGTTTGGTTTTTGTACAAGAGCGATTTTGGTTCTATTCGTAAGCATGAGTATCTGTTGTCGTTTCTTATTAATCAGGGAACGGAACGGAGAGATTCTTTTGAGCACATCTTTAAGCAGTATATAAAAAACAGTTTGCTGTTGAACATTAATGCAAAGCGTGAAGGTAAAGCATCTGAAATGACCTACCATATTACGTTTTATGATGACACACAAGCTCAAGCGTTTATGCGCGTGTTATCAGAGGTGCATGGAGTTGAAGATGTTCATTTAATTACTTCCAAAGAGGACGTTGAGTATTAGTATGAAAGCAGTCGTTGTACAATCTCCGGGTGTTGTTATGGTGAAAGAAATTCCCGAGCCGATCATGGGGGAATACGACGCTTTATCNNGCTTTATGTGAAGTGATTGTGTGTGGTATTTGCAGTGGCACAGACAGAAATGTCATTCATAACCACCCATACCATAATGTTCACTATCCTGTTATTTTGGGTCATGAGGGTATTGGGCGCGTTATTGCCTGTGGCGCTAAGGTCAAACATTTTAAGGTTGGTGATGTGGTAACACGTGTGGTTAACAGGTTGCCTCCAGACAGCGGCTACGAGCTTAAATGGGGAGCCATGGCAGAGCGCGCACTGGCTGTTGATTGGCAGGCAATGAAAGATGATGGTTATCCGGAGAGCGAGTGGCATAAACATACTATTCATCGCGTGCTGCCTGTTGGGTTTGATCCTATTGCCGCTACTATGTTTATAACCTGGCGTGAAACCTACTCCTATTTTCATGGCATGAAACCGCGCACAGGTGATACGGTGTTGATTATAGGAACGGGTGCTAACGCTCTTTCATTTACTGACCATGCTCGAAACGCGGGTTTGTCTGCCATCGTTATTGGCAGTCCAAAACGCGAGCAGATATTTAAAGGTGCCGGCGCACAAGTATTTATTCCACATGTCGCAACAGATTATAGCGCGGCACTCAAAGGCGCTGGAGTGAACGGCGTTGATATCATTATTGATACCATAGGCACTTCTGACTCAATGAACCGTGTTTTCCCTTTGTTGCATATGGGCGGCGCTCTCGGTGTGTATGGTCTTAATGGATTTGATGATTATGCCCTTTCTCTTACTAAAGGTCCAGCGCGTTTTAGGTATTATAGTGGTGAGAATTCTTACGACGAAGGCGCAGCTCATGATGATGTTTTGCGTTTGGTCACTGAAGGAAAGCTTGACCCATGGCGTTATCTTTCAAAAGATCATATTTATCTTTGTGAAGATATCAACAAGGCCTTGCAAGCAAGCTGGAATGGGGATGTTATGAAAAGTGTAATCATATTCTAATGGATATTGAGCATATCAAAAAACAGTGGCCCTTGGAGCCGATTCTTAGCATCGGTCGTTTTGAAAATGGCGTTATTAATGAAACATACCATGTAAAAACCGAACGCAATCAATATGTTTTGCGTTTGTACAACTATCGTAAGCATGGAGATGTTGAGTTTGAAATTGCTTTGCTGCATCATCTTGAAGGTCTGCCGGTCCCGCATTTAGTTGAAGTGCGTGGTTCATATCTGATGCAGTATGACGGTGTTCCTGCTGTTATTTATAAGTATTTGGATGGTAATCATTTGAAGCATTTTACTGCAGAACAGCATGAGGATATTGGTCGTTTTTTGGCGACATTTCACGCTAAAGGATCTAATTTTGTTTGGAATAAAAAAAGAGATGGTTTGTATGTTTTTTCTCCTGAACGAATTGAAGACATGATGCATACCGTAACGTCTTCTGATATTCCGTTTCAAGAACGCCTGTCAGCACTGGTGCAATGTGTTCGTGCATGCAATCCTGCAGTATCATTGCCCAGCGGTCCTATCCACGTTGATGTCAAGCCGGAAAATGTTTTATTTTATGAAGGGCGTTTGAGTGGCGTGATTGATTTTGACAATTCCTACAGGGGGCCCTTTGTGTTTGATTTGGCAAAAACAATGTTATGGTTTGGACTTGATGGCCCACGTTTGGATATACAAAAAATGAAAGCAGTGTACAGGGGTTATGTCAAAGAACGAACACTGCGAACTGATGAATTTGATGCTCTGTATAATGCCATGCGGTTTGCATTTGCTAGCCATTTATTTGTTGATCTTTATAATTATGCAAAGGGCATCATACCAAAATCATATTTTGATTTTCTTATGAGTGATTTTTATGGTGCTTACTCTTCATTGCCCTCGCGTGAAGAATTTTACCGGTATATGTCTGTGCAGCCATCATATGCTACACTCACCATAAAAGAGTTGCGCGCAAAAGTGCAGAAAACTGCGCCAGAAGGGGAGCGTGAAACCTATAGTGGTAAAACTATTCGTTTTTTTTCTATCTTTGTAACGCGGTTTTTGGCACGCACTCCTATAACCCCCAATCAAATCACGGTGGTGAGTGTCCTCATATTTTTGGCCGGAGTTTCCTATTTTGTGATACCCGGTTATGCGGCACCTGTCGTGGGGGCAGTGCTTGTATACATTTCCATTATATTTGACGCTTGTGATGGTGAGATTGCGCGTTTGAAAGGAAATAAGAGCGGTGTTGGCGATATTTATACTGAACCGGTGAGCCACGACATACAATATGCTCTGATGTTTATTCCTTTGTCATTGGGCGCTTACATGCGTACCGGCAGCGTGATTATTATTTATGTTGGTTTTGCTGCTGCTGTGGCAAAACTCATGACTCGTTTTTTGATTATGCGTTTTGATGTTATGCAGTCAATTTTACGTGAACGGCGTGGCGAGATGGCACCCCAGCGTTCCGTTTCACCTGTGCCTAAAAATATATTCAAACAAGTGTATCATTTTTTTAATCGTAATATTTTCAGCTCTGTAGGATTGGTTTTTCCGTTATTGTTGTTTGCGGTGATTGACCACGTTGATTTATTTTTGTGGTTGTATGCGGCTGGTTTCTTTTTGTTTTTTGTATCCCATTTTGTGAGACAGGTGCTGCATGTTTCCCGTTTAAGCAAATAATATGAGTACACGCGCTGTTATTTTGGCGGCCGGCCAAGGTCAAAAATTAAATCTATTACATACTCCCAAACCGCTTATTTTAATATACGGGAAACCTCTTATTATTCATCAAATAGAGCGGCTGCAGGAAGCGGGGTATGCGGACATTACGGTGGTGGTTGGTTCACATGGCGATGTGATTCGTCAGATGACAAAAAATGCGTCAGACATAACGGTTGCAGTTTCGTTTATTGAGCAGGCCAATGATGACGCAACTATTTTGGAATCGTTTGCAAAAGTGGCGGAAGAAGTTAATGATGATTGTGTGATAACATCATGTGATTTAATTTTTGAATATAATCCTTTTCCGCACTTGAAAAAAAATTATGATATAGAGTTGCTCATTCATAAACACAACCATGAACAAAAGTTTTGCGGCGCTTCAATACAGGTAAAAACAAATTTGCTTGGCGGTTTGTCTGATATTGGCCATCAATTAGAAGATTTTAATGCGTGGCACACGGGTATTTATTGGTTTAGCAAACACGGGTTACAACGTCTGCATACTGTTTTGAAAGCGGCATCTCCGTACAGCACGGTGCCTGATGTTTTGAAAGCGCTTCATAATGAAGAGCCGCTGCAATTAACAAAAATGAGAGACATGCAGTGGTTTGATATCAATGCAACTGATACCTTAATGAGAGCCGAAATGCTTATGCGTCGGAAGAACGTTAGTGAACTGCCCACGCGTGTTGATGTGCAAGCATTACAAAAAAAAGAGCCACCTTTATTTTTTTGGCATGAAAGAAAAGCCAAAACGAATATTATTATTGAGCCGGGGCTTATGAATCATTTTACTGATTATGAGATAATGCCCCCCAACTATACTGCATCGCAACATATTTTAATAACCGATGACAACGTGAATGAACTTTTTGGCAATCAGGTGCACGCCCGCATGCTTAAGGCAGGTTATGCTGTAAAAAAATTTATTGTGCCTGACAGGGACGCGGCAAAAACCATGAATGTGTATAATACCATTGCTGAAGAAATAATTGCTTTGGGTATAGATGAACATTCAATTATATTTGCTTTGGGCGGTGGCGCGGTTGCAAATATTTCCGGTTTTTTGGCTTCAACATTGTATAGAGGTATTGGTTTAATACATATTCCCACCACCGTGCTTAACATGCTTGATGTTTCTGTCAGTTTAAAGCAGGGGATAAACGGACAAAAAGGAAAAAATCTTGTGGGCAGCTGGTATCAACCGCTTTTGGTTCTCATTGATCCTGCCATTAGCATCCCGGATTGGCGTGTGCAAGACGGTTTATCAGAGGGCATAAAACACGCTTTATGCCAGGATAAAGTTTTTTTTGATTATTTGTTACAGTACAATGGCAGCATGAGTGATGTTGGGTTTAGAACCGTCGCAATTGAAAAAACCATCCAGCTCAAGACCGAATTGATGGATGAAGACATCCATGAAAATCATCAGGGCATGATTTTAAATTACGGCCATGAAGTTGGTCATGCTCTTGAGTTTTTGTCTCATTTTGATCTTACCCATGGTCAAGCCATTGCCATTGGCATGCGTGTCTCGGCAGAGTTGGCACATGTTATGGGTGTAACCGGTCAAGAAACCGTTGATGCACACCATGCTATTTTTAAACATTTTGACCTTCCTTATAGTATCCCCGTGTATATCAAAAAAGAAGCTATCATGGATGCCTTGGTGTATAATAAGAAAAACAAAGGTAAAGAATTATGTTTTGTGTTGCTTGAGTTTGTAGGGAAAGTATGGAAAGTTAAAGGTGAATATGCTATTCCGTGCCCTGTTGAATTAATAGAGAAAGCCATTGAAAACAGTTATGAAAAATAATATGAACAGGCCACTCACCATTGTTATTTTGGCCGCCGGGTTAGGCACGCGTTTGGGTTCTATTACCAAACAAAAACCAAAAGCGCTTATAGAAGTTTGTGGCAAGCCCATTTTATATTACGCATTGCATTTTGCACGTCGTTTTAATCCTACAAAAATTATTATTGTTGGCGGTCACTTGTATGATCAACTGGAACAGGCGGCCAAGAGTATTGATCTTGATGTTGTTGTTTTGAAAAATGAAAACTACGCGCAAACCCAACGTATGGTATCTCTTCAAGTTGCCCGCGAGCACATTGACGGTGATTTAATTGTGTGGGACGGCGATTATATTTATCATGAGGGCATCGCTTCCACGATGCTCCCGCATCTGAAAGGGGTTTCAATTTTTGCGTCAGATCAACAGTCATCAGATCCCGGTGTTGTGCTGGATATGATGGTTAAGGTTGATGAAAAAGATCATCTTATCGCGATGTCAAAATCGCTTACTGATTTTAATTATTACTTTAATAGTTTTTTCTTTTGCGATGCAGAGCACCAAGATGCTTATTTTAAGAGCGCAGAAAAAGCAATGCAAAAAATAGGCGCTGATAAAACACACCTTGAAGATGCACTTTTGGAGTATGTGGCTTCAGGCGGGATCGTTGACGTAGTTAACATGGTCAAGCCATTGTGGATTGAGATTGATAATCCGCAAGATTTGAAGGTGGCGGAGGCAATGGTGTCGCATAACCCAGATGGTTATGGAGTGGTTTGAAAAAGAATGATAAATAGTGTAGGATATTGATTATTAACTAATATCGTATGAAAACAATTACGTATAAAGATACAACTGTTTTATATACTTCTGAACTGTGGGGCGGGGGGGATAGTTTTGGCCAGGAATTTATTGGCGTGGTAAAGGATACTTTAGGGAAGGTTGGTCACATATGTGAATTTGGTGCAGGGCCCGGATTTATAGGGTTTTCTTTGCTTGCACATGGTCTTTGTGACAGATTAACGCTTGTTGATATTAATCCTGAAGCTATCAATTTGTGTAAAAAAACTATTTCAGACAATCATCTGGAAGGAAAAGTGACCGTGTATGTATCTGATTGTTTTGATAACGTTCCCGAGTCAGAAAAATGGGATTTGGTCGTAAGCAACCCGCCTCATTATCCTTCAACCATTGAAGAGCGGTACAAAGATATAAGAAAATATGATAATGATTGGGAAGTCCACAAAAAATTTTACATGGATGTTGGTAAGCATTTAAAACCAAAGGGGACCATTCTTTTTCAAGAAAAGAAGCTGGCCTCTACAGTGTATTCTTTTAAGAAAATGATTGAAGAAAGTGGTTTGACTATTATTGGTGTTTTCCATGCAAAGCATTCATTTTTTCAATTTATGAAACCTGTTTTGAAGTTAAAAAATCCATTGCGATGTTTTAGGCAATGGCGTACTCATAAGTTTTATTTTATCTGGAGTGGTTTAACAGCTGATTACCATGACAGACCGCCCATTGAGTTTGGTCAGCTTAAGCTTTGGAGATAATCAAGCATAGTGATGCTTGATTTAATACTATGAATATACTTGGTGCTAAATTGACTCACCATGATACTGGTGCGGCGCTCATGTCCAATGGGCGTGTTGTTGCTATTGCAGAAGAGCGGCTAAACCATGTGAAACATTCAAACAACATGTTTCCTCACTTGGCTATCCAATATTGTCTTGATGCTTTGGGTATAAAACCGGAAGATGTTGATTTAATAGTTTTGGACCAGGTGAAACTGGCGGAAAATGTCAAGATGAAAGAAAAATTTTTGAAGTGGAAAAAAGCACATCTTTTTACTAAGGCTCGTATAGAAGTTATCAATCACCACGATGCGCATGCTGCCTCGGCGTTCTTCTGTTCGCCTTTCAGGGAAGCTGCTGTTTTGATTTACGATGGCAGTGGGGAGACAAAAATAAATCAATTCGGATTACCTGCGGTGGAAACAGAAGGTTTCTATTACGGTATTGATAACAGATTAATTTGGATTAACAGAACAACACACGCACAAATTAATGGAAAATTTCCTTATACATTTGGTTTGGGCAGACTCTATGCCATGTTTTCTACTCGCTATTTAAATTTTGGTGGGTATAATGAAGGTAAAATGATGGGACTTGCGAGCTACGGAGATAAAAGTTTGTTTGAAAAATATCCGCGCGAAATGTGGTATAAAGAACACATGGGTTATATTTTATGTAATGCAAAAATTAGATATTCCACGCGGAATATTGGCACGGTTGGTAAAGTAAAAAAGAATTTGAATAATATTATTCCTGTGGTGCAGTTTAAAATTCGTCAGTTTGTACGCAAAATGGCAGATAAATTTTTATTATTTGCCTACAGTGGTTCAAAAAAAAGATTTTTTGCTGAACCTGATTTGTTTCCAGAAATTAAGCTTGAGGTGCCTGCTCGCGTAGATGAAAAATTACCGGATTCTTATTACGCATCGGTCGCCCATGCCCTACAAACTATTTTAGAGGAAGTTGCGGTTAAGCTTGGTAATCAATTAAAAGCAATTGCACGGTCTGATAATTTATGTATCGCAGGTGGTGTTGGCCTTAATATTGACGCTAATAGGAATTTTTTGGATAAGGTCGGTTTTAAACATCTTTTTGTTCAGCCCGGTGCTTCAGATACTGGTATTCCTCTGGGCTGTGTGTTGCATGGTTTACATGTGATTTTGGGAGCACCGCGGCAGTGGGAGATGAAAACGGGCGCTTTGGGCCGAGTGTATTCAGAAGATGAAATTTTGTTGGCCCTCAAAAAATTTGAAGGCAAAGTGACCGTGCGTAAATCTGGTAATGTCTGCAAAGAGACCGCACAGTTTATGGCTGACGGCAAAATTATAGGTTGGTTTCATGGTGGAGCGGAATATGGCCCGCGCGCATTGGGGAATCGTTCTATTATTTGCAACGGGGGCGTAAAGGACATGAAAGATGTGCTCAATAATAAAGTTAAACATCGTGAGTCGTGGAGACCATTTGCCGCTTCTGTGTTGGAAGAACGTATGTCCGAGTGGTTTGACATTGAACACCCCAGCCCTTTTATGCTGTTGGCTGCAAAAGTTTGTGAGGATAAAAAAGACAAGATACCATCGCTCGTACACGTAGATGGTACCTGCCGCTTACAGTCAGTTACCAAAGAATCCAATGCGCGTTATTATGAGCTCATTAACGAGTTTTACAAACTTACCGGCATACCTCTGCTACTGAATACATCTTTCAATTTGGGTGGTGATCCCATTGTAGAAAAACCTTACGATGCTCTGGATACCTTTGTGAGAACCCAAATGGATTATCTTGTGCTGGAAGATTATATTGTTGAGAAAGTGCGTGGTTTAAATAAATGATTGTATGGATTGAAATTGATAATCCGTGTGAATTAGCCGTGGCGCAGCGTATGTCTGGGAAAATTTTAGATGTCTGTAATTAATTTGGTATGCTTAAACAATATATTAAAAAATTTGTTGTTTGGTTGGCACACTTCAATATTATTAATGCATGTATGCATTATGTTATTTTGGAAAGAAAAAGTGTGCTGCTTCGTTATGACGATGAACGCAAAGCGCCTATCTTTAGTTTAATACAGAAGGTTAAGCATTCATCCAATATGCTCTTGAAAGATAATGAAGCATACCAAATATATATGATAGCAAAACGTACAGCAAAGATTCCAGGGGTCATTGCTGAAGTTGGCGTTTACCGCGGCGGTTCGGCTAAATTAATTTGCGAAGCAAAAGGGGATAGACCGCTTTATTTATTTGATACGTTTGATGGTTTGCCAGACCCTGATGCGTGTGATGACCCTAAATTTTATAAAGGCCAGTTTGATGATGCTGTTTTTGAAGAAGTTAAAAATTATTTAAAAGGGTATCCAAATGTTTTTATTTATCAAGGGTTATTTCCTCAAACGGCACAGCCAATTTTGGACAAACGGTTTTCTTTTGTTAATCTGGATGTGGATATTTATGAATCCACTCGTTCCTGCCTTGAATTTTTTTATCCGCGGATGAGTAGGGGTGGTTTTATTCTTTCACATGATTACAGCAATTCAGCGGGAGTAAGGCGTGCGTTTGATGAGTTTTTTTCCAGTAAACCCGAGGCGATTGTTGAGATGTCTGGCACGCAATGTTTGGTTATCAAGGTTTAATACAACATCTGTGGTACGGAAATTTGTTAGAAAAATCATTCATGCGGTTGGTGGTGTAGCAACGGGCAGAAGGATTCTTTTGTTTCTTGTTGTTTTTAATTTTGTAGCTGTTATACTACTGTTTTATATTTTTTTCACCCAAAAAAGTTTGTGGTGGTTAATTGGTAAAATTCCAGCCAAACCGCGTCAAGTCGCGGAACAGATTTTAGAACGTGTGGGTGAGCTCCCCTATATACGATACGCATTTGCTAGTTCTAATTTGCCGGAATATAGGTTGGAGATTGATAAAGATGACTATGCTAAAATGCTTAAAGCCCTTCCTAATAACCCAAGAATTTTTTTTGGTGATGAATATAAAAAAATAGAAAAGGCGACTTTTAATTATAATGACAAAAATTATGATGCTAAAGTTCGTTTTAGAGGTGATGGTTCAGGTCATTGGTTCTGGGCAAAAAAATCATGGCGTATTGAATTTGCGCAACAGAACGGTTTGAATGGGTTCACAGCTATAAACCTTATTACGCCGTCTGAACGTGGGTACATTACCGAAGCGTTTAACAATTACCGTGCCCGTAAGTTGGGTTTGACTGTGCCCGATGACGATTTTGTGGTGTTGTATGTTAACGGCAAAAAACACGGTGTGTATTACCAAATAGAGCAGTGGGGTAAAGATTTTCTTGAACGTCAGGGTTTAAGTTCTGATACTAATTTTTATGGTGATGAACTGCCACCTCAACCTTTAGACCCGTTTAGTATTTTTGGTGAGCTCATTGATGTGGAGGGTAAATGGAAAAAATTTACCTCTAATCCGCTTGATTCCAAAGATGATTATTCAGATTTATATTATCTTTTNNCATGGAAAATTGATGCAGAGTTTACACCAGGACACCATGCACAATGCGCGTTTATACTTTGATAAGGATATTGGTAAGTTCCGTGTGCTTCCCATAGATGTGGGTGATCCTGATGAAGGTCTGAACTACTTTTTGGTAGGACATAATCCACTTATTGATCGTCTCTTGCTGCAAAAAGATTTTTTGGTAGAAGCGCAACAACGCTTGTGGCAGTATGTTAGTGATGAAAAAAATATAACAGATGACTTGAAAGCTTATGATGATTTGTATTCTCGTGTTAAAGTTGCGTTTTATCAAGATAAATTTGATGAAGAGACCTTTGGTGTTGTTGACAATACTATACAAACCGTACGTTCAAGGATGGAAAGAAGCTTTGAGTTTATTAAGGAATCGCTTGGCCAAGTGTCAGTTGCTAGTGTTGTTACTAAAGGGAATTTAAGGGATGTACCGGCTACTGTGGAAGTATCTATTGTTGGCTATGTTCCTGTTGCGCTGAAGAGTGTTGTGCTTGAAACAACCAACGCCGGAGGTGTGTTGCCGTCTTTTTTGAATTTGTATGTTGACACTAATAATGACGGAGTATTTAATTCCGGCGATAGCTTCTTGGGCTTATTGGATGCTGCACAAGAAAAAAATACCTTTACATACACCAGTTTAGATAGTGGAGAAATGATTTATCCTCATTTTATTCCGCTGGACAGAGCTAAATTTGAAAATATTGGCAATATGGATTTATTGGCGCTCAATGTTTATGAACCGCAACCAGTAAAAAGAAATTATTTTGTTGTTTCCCGTGGTGAAGCGCTGGAAGTCAATTCGGTTGCCTTTACTTTTGAAAATTTTGTTACCGGTAAAAAAATTCAAGTTAAAAGGCCTCAGTACGTGTCTCCTGATAATTTTGTTGGGTTCGAGAAAAAAAATTATTCCATAGATCAGGCGGCTTTACAACATAGCATGTTTTATAAAGACAGTGATACAACATTGGTAATCCGGCCCGGCCTGCACTATATAGCCAAAACCCTTATTGTTCCCCAGGGTTTAACACTTGTTGTCCAACCCGGGACGCAACTATCTTTTGCCCCTCACGCCTCTTTAGTAAGTTACAGTCCTGTCATTGCGCGTGGCACTTTGGACAATCCTATACGATTTTTTTCAGCAGAACAATCGCCGTGGGGCGTATTTGCTATTGTGCAAGCCCGCGAGACCAGCGTTTTTGAGTACGCTTTTTTTGAAAATGGCGGCAGTGCGCGGGTTGCTGGGGCTATTTTTTCCGGTACGCTTGCCGCTCACTATTCAGATGTTCTTGTTAAATATTCTCGTTTTTCAACTGCGCAAGGAGATGATGCGCTTAATGTTAAATATGCAAGCACAACTATCATGAATAGTATCTTTTCAAACAATAGTGCTGATGCAATTGATTTGGATTATGCCTCTGGCGGTATATTGAATAATTCATTTATTCAAAACGGTAATGACGGTATTGATTTGTCCGGGTCAAATCTTTTAATACAGAACAATCGTATTGTAAAATCAGGTGATAAGTGCATCAGTATTGGAGAACAATCCAAAAATCCCATTATTTTTAACAATATATTGAACGGTTGCAAAATAGGGATTGAAACAAAAGACGCTTCCACCCCGCTTATTATGAACAATGTTATTGTATTTAATGACATTGGTCTTAATGCCTATCGCAAAAAAGAGCTTTTTATTAATGGTGGCTTGCCTAGGGTATATAACTCAATTCTGTGGCATAATAAAGAGCAGGTGCGTGATGATGGATTTTCAAAAACAGAAATTAATTTTTCTAGTGTAATCCCTGCCCTGCAGATTCCGGCTGGTTTGTTCCCAACGTGGTAATATGAGCTCAATTCAAAAAACCATTGTAGAGGGTACCTTATATTTATCTTTGAGTAATACCTTAGTTAAGCTTTTTTCTCTTGTCAGTTACGTTATTATTGTGAGTCGGTTGGATCTGTATGACTATGGTATTTTTGTTCTCTTGACATCGCTGTCAGGGCCTGCTGCTGTTTTTGTTTTTTTTGGATTTAACCAAGTATTTTTTAGCAATTTCGCGCAGGCAAAAGGTTCGGGGAACCTTGCGCGGATGAAGGGTTTGGTGCGGGAGTATTATGGTCTTTCTTCTTTACTTCTTTTTTGTTTTATTATAGGAGTTTATATCATGAGGAAATTTTTAGTGCAGTATTATGACATCTATATCTTACACTATTTTTGGGAATTATCTTTTTTTATTCTTTCCCAACTGTTGCTTAATATGGTTTTGTTGCTTGTAAATGCAAATGAACAGTTCAAGCAGAGCTCTTTTTTAGCTTCACTTGAATCAATTTCAAGAAGTTTTCTCGTTATTATCTTCGCTGGCGGTCTTTCGGCACAAAGCGTTTTAATTATTTATGCATCGGCAAAATCAATTGCAGTTCTAGTGGGTTTGTTTTATTTTATTAAATTAATCATACCTCTTATAAAAACAGAGACGCCTCCGGAGAAAAAAGTGTTGTTGACCATATTTAAATCACATGGAAAATGGGAAATTATTCGGGTGATTCTTGAACAGGCGAGTAATCCGTTAAAGTTGTGGCTTATTAAAATATTTGTCAATGTACAGAGTGTTGCTGTCGTTGATTTTGCTCAAAATATGTATGGCACGATCTTAGGTTTTTTTCCGGTGCAATCAGTTATTTTTCCCATCATTTCCCGCGTTATTGGCACCAAAGAGCTTGTCGGCCGTATCATCTTAAAGGCAAAAAAATACTCTCTCATTTTTTATGCGTTGTTTTTTACAATTGTGGCGTTTGTCCTGCCCTATCTTTTGCAGATGTTGTTTCCGCAGTATAGTGGCTACACATTATTTATTCTTTTTGTATTATTACATGTGTTCACGCAGGTGTACAGAATGGGTCAGCCCGCTTTGCTATACGCTCTCAATCAGCAAAAATTTCTTGTTCAGATATTCCCGCTTTTGTTTGTCGCAGAATTGATTCCTTATATTGTATTAACTTATTTTTGGGGAATTTGGGGGGCGGTGCTTTCCTGGCATATTCATGTTATGGCAACCGGTTTTATTGTGGCCATTTTTTTGAGACGAAAATATCATATGGACATGTGGGTATGGAAGGATTTTTTTAGCTTTGATGAGTATGATAAGATGTTGTTGAGCAAAATAACAACAAAAATAAAAGGAATTGTTGGTTTATGACCATTTTTTTATCTATATCACGTGGTTTTTTAGCACGAAATTTTTTGCAAAATGATTTTTATCGTTTATTGAAGCAATCATGCAAAAAAATTGTGATCTTGACGCCTGCTTACCAAGACCATGCTTTTATTGAACAATTTGGCGGACCACAGGTTGAGTTTGTCCCTCTTATGGCGCCTCATATTACTTTCCTTGATACTCTTTTTTCTCGTGTGTTCAAGTTTATTGTTTACAACACTAACACCATGATGATGAGTGGTTGGGGATTTTTGAACAACAAGAATAGGATATTAAAATACACTAAATATCTTTTTTTGCGCCTTATTTTTCAACCATTATCCAAGGCGCGCTTCATCAGAAAGTTTTTGCGCTATGTGGATTATTTATTTTTGCAAGAAAAAGAAGTTTCTTATTATCGTGGTTTGATCAAAAAATATAAACCAGATGTCGTTTTCTCTACGTGTATTGTTGACGATACTGAAGCGGCTTTGATTAAAGCTGCCCGGAAAGAAGGTGTTATGACAACCACCTTGCCCAAAAGCTGGGACAATCCTTCAAAAAGTTATTTCAGAGCAAAAGTTGATTCTCTCATTGTGTGGAGTGAATTTATGTCCGAGCAAATGAAAAAGTATCAAGATTACAAGCACAGCGAAATAACCATTATGGGCGTACCCCAGTTTGATTATTATACTGACAAGAATCGCATACTGTCTCGTGAGGAGTATTGCCGTAGAGTGGGGTTGGATCCTCACAAAAAAATAATTTTTTATGGTTCAGAAGGAAAGGAAATGCCGGAAGATTTTGATATTGTGCAAGTTATTTATGATTTTATTGAGCGCAAAGAACTTGTTGAAGAATGCCAGATTTTTATCCGTCCGCATTTTGGTTACAAGCACGACCATCTTAAATTTGAAAAATTTTTTGGCAAAAAAAATGTTATTATCGATTCCTTATTTAAGCTGCAGAATGCTTTCCCGGACCAGTGGGATTATTCAGTCGAGCACATGAATAATTTTCTCAACAGCATCTATCATGCTTCCATGATCGTAAATATTGGGTCAACCTTAACATTGGATGCTATTGCGCTTGACCGCCCTGTGGTGGTTATCAANNGAACTTTTGGAATATCATGCGGCTGCAGAAGCGCACAGCGTTGATGAATTACGTGAGCAGATTAATGCTTTTTTGAAGAATCCGGATTTGTTTAAAGATCAGCGTGCGACGGTGCGATCATTTTTTTGCCACGCCGTTGATGGCAAAGCAGGTGAGCGTTTGTTTAAGCGCATACAATCTCTTGTGAACGTATGAAAAATATCCGTATCATTCCACGCTTGGATATCAAGGGCCCCAACGTCGTCAAACCGGTAAATACAGAAGCGCTTCGTGTTATGGGCAAGCCGCAAGAAATGGCGCAACGCTACTATCAGGACGGTGCTGACGAATTGTTATATTTGGATATTGTGGCCAGTTTATATCAAAGAAGCATTGATTTTGATTTGTTAAAGTCCGTTGTTGAAAATATATTTATACCCGTTACGGTGGGGGGCGGTATCCGAAGTGTTCAAGATATTGATAATATTTTGCGTTGCGGTGCTGATAAAGTCGCCATTAATACGTATGCTGTGCACAATCCGCAATTTTTGAAAGAAGCGGTTGAGCGTTTTGGCAGCCAGTGCATTGTTTTGTTTGTTGAGGTTAAGCATCAAAGCAATGGTTTTAATGAAGTATATACTGATGGCGGTAGGGAACACACCGGCAAAGATGCGCTTGAATGGATTAAAGAAGCGTTGGCGCTGGGAGTGGGGGAAATACTTTTGACTTCAATTGATCGCGATGGCACGCGTAAAGGTTATGATCTTGATTTCATTAAACAGGTGAATGCTGTGGCACAGGTACCTGTCGTTGTGCATGGTGGTGCCGGTAGTTTTGAATCTTTGGAAGCCGCCGTAACTCAAGGCCATGCGGACGCATTGGCAATTTCATCAATTTTGCACTACAAAGAAACAACAATACGAGACATTAAAAAGTATCTGGCGGCTCACCATATTAATGTGCGTTTGGATTAAATACTATGAGTTCAAAAAAAACTATTGCCATTGTTGATTACGGTGTCGGGAATTTGGGTAGCTTGATAAAGGCATTTAAACAATCTGCTGCGGGTTTGGATGTGGATGTTATTTTGACTGAAGAATCCACTATCATCCAACAGGCACATGGTTTGGTCTTGCCTGGTCAAGGTGCTTTTAAAACCGGCATGGGTGGTTTGCATAAACGTGGTTTGGTTGATATCATACAACAGAAAGCACGTGAAGACGTGCCAATGCTGGGTATTTGTTTGGGTCCGCAACTGTTTTTTACGGAAAGTGAAGAGTTTGGCCTTACTGGCGGGCTTAACATACTACCCGGGCGCGTGGTACATTTCCCGCCGCTTGCTGAACATGAGAAAGTTCCGCATATGGGTTGGAATGCAATAACACCGGCCGTGGAAGGACAGTGGCAAAACAGTATTTTTGAAACCATACCGCCGGGCGCTTCCATGTATTTTGTGCATTCATATATTATGGTGCCGGGAAATAAGGAGCATATTTTTGCTACCACCCAATACGGCGGGCACACTTTTTGCTCCGTCGTACGAAAGGGTAATATATATGGTTGTCAATTTCATCCGGAGAAGAGTGGGCCTACCGGTTTGCGCATTATCAAAAGCTATATTGATTCATTAATGTGATTTGTCACTATGTCAGATACCAATGAACTGGAAGCAAAATACGGGTTGCCTCGTGAGGTAAAATTTTGTACTCGCTGTGTAATGTCCAACCAAAGACCTAACTCAGCGGTTGAATTTAAACACACTGCTCAAACAAAAAAAGAAACCATTCATTTTAATGAAGATGGCGTATGCGATGCGTGCCGCGTGGCGGAAAATAAAAAGCACACCATTAATTGGGAAGAACGAGAAAAAGAATTGTGGGAATTATGCGATAGGTACCGCAAGAATGATGGTTCTTATGATTGTATGGTTCCCGGCTCGGGCGGCAAAGACAGTTTTTTTACCGCGCATATTTTGAAATATAAATATAAAATGCACCCACTGACGGTAACGTGGGCCCCGCATATGTACACAGAGTGGGGTTGGAAAAATTTTCAAGCATGGATTCACGCGGGTTTTGATAATTTTTTATTTACTCCTAACGGTAAGGTTCATCGTTTGTTGACGCGTTTGGCTGTTGAGAATATTTTTCATCCATTTCAGCCGTTTATGATCGGGCAAAAATGTTTTTCTCCTAAGATGGCGGTGATGCAAAAGATTCCCTTGGTTTTTTGGGGCGAACAAGAAGCCGAATATGGCAACCCTATTGCCGATACTTCATCTGCAGTGCAGAACTGGAAATATTTTACCAACACAGATCAATCTCAAGTATTTTTGAGCGGCGTGGCTTTGAGTGAGCTTAAAGAAAAATATGGTTTTGAACAAGTTGATCTTGAGCCCTATCTTCCTATTGATCCGCAGCTTATTGAAGAGAACGACGTTAAAGTGCACTATCTTGGCTATTATTTAAAATGGCACCCGCAAGGGAATTATTATTACGCAGTTGAAAATGGTAATTTTCAAGTTGCTCCAGAACGCACGGCCGGTTCATACAGCAAGTATAGTAGTATTGATGATAAGATAGATGATTTTCATTACTATACAACATTAATTAAGTTTGGTATTGGCCGGGCAACCTATGACGCGGCCCAGGAAGTGCGTTCCGGCGACATCACTCGTGAGGAAGGTGTTTCTTTAGTGCGTCGGTTTGATACTGAATATCCGGAACGGTTTGCTGATGAAGTGTTTAATTATTTGAGTATCACACAGAAAGATTTTCCGGTGGCCTCAAAAGTGTTTGAGCGTCCTACCGTGGACAAAGAATATTTCATGCATTTGGCTGAAAAATTCCGTTCCCCGCATTTGTGGGAAAAAGTGAACGGGGAGTGGAAACTGCGGTACCATGTAAGTTAATATTCACCGGTTTTTTTGGGTTACATTTGATTTTTAAATACATATGAGACCTAAATTTTTAAAATTAAAAATACAAGCTGAACATTGTATTTCAGGGAATGTTTTAGACGTGGGGTTTGCTGCTAACCCTAATTCGTTCTTAAAAGATGCAATCGGTTTAGACATTTGTCTTCCTCTCAAAAAGCCGGATGTTTATAAGGAAATGATACAATTTAATTTAAACACCACAGATGAATTACCCTTTGCCGATAAAAGTTTCAAAAATGTTGTCGTTGGCGACACCATTGAACATTTAGAAAATCCTTCTCATTTTTTAAGACGAGCAAATCGTATTTTAACTGATGGGGGTAGACTGATTATTTCTACCCCGCAGGCCAATGATTGGTGGGTCACATTGCATAATTGGTTTTTTAGGAGTCTAGTGAATGATCCTGATCCGGGGGAGCATCTTCAGAACTGGACTATTTTAGATATGATTCGGTTACTCAAAAAGAACGGTTTTTCAGTAAAGAAGATAGAAGGTTTCTTTATGTATTTTCCAAAAATTAAGTTTATGATTAGAGTAAAAAAATATCCTATTCTTTCTTGGCAAGTATTTTATATAGCCGAAAAGGTCGGGCCTCCGAATAGTGAGGTGCTTACTAGAGTAGACGATAAAATCATTTCCGTTAAACAATAGATCTTTGTAACATGTCCCCATTCTTGTCCCATGTAACGCCGCGCTGTGGGTTTATGGGTTTGACAGGGGCGGGTATGTTCGGACTTCACGTCTGGACGCCGCCTCTCTTTTTTATTTTATCGATTTGTCCAATTCAATTGACAAAAGCCCATTTTGCATGATATAGTAATCCCGCTATGTCAACAAAAAAAATCCTCGGTTTAATCACGGCACGTGGCGGTTCTAAGCGCGTTCCGCGCAAAAATATCAATGTATTTTGCGGAAAACCCTTGATTGCATGGAGCATTGAAACCGGAAACGCCGCCGGAGTATTTGATCGTTTCATTTTATCAACTGAAGATGATGAAATTGCCGCTGTAGGCAAACAATACGGCATTGAAGTGCTTTTTAAGCGTCCGGAAGAGTTTGCGACTGACTCGGCAGGCAGTTATGGCGTNNATTTTGCTTGAACCGTCCAGCCCGGGCCGGCAGACATTTCATATTAAAGAAGTAGCAGATATTATCAATCAAAAAGGCGATGAGCTTGACTCTATTATTGGTATTTCACCTTCGCCCGGACAATTCAGTCCGCATCGCGCATTTGAACTTAATAACGGCTTGCTTGAGCGCGTAGGGGATCGCGTTACGTTGCGTCAGGTTTTGAAAACCGCAAAAAAAGATATATCAACCACCTATTTTATTAATTCAGCCATTTACGCGTTTAATGTCAAAACATTATTTGACGGTAATGAAAGTTTGTGGGGCGATAAAACGCATGGGTATGTTATGGATGAACAATATGCGCTTGATATTGATACTATGGGGGATTGGATTGCCGCAGAAGCAAAAATGAAATATTTATTGGGCCAATAATGTAGTAATTATATGAAGGACATCAAATTTGGAAAACTCACCATTGGCAAGGGTCATCCGACTGCTATTATTGCGGAGCTTTGTGTTAATCATAATGGCAGCATGGATACGGCCAAGCGTCTTGTTGATGCTGCCAAAGAAGCCGGTGCTGATATTGCAAAATTTCAGTTGCATCTTATTGGCGTTGAAATGGTTCCCAATTCCGTGCAAATGTGGGGTGGCTCTTTAGAAGATATTTTGCGCGAAACACAATTCCAAGAAGAAGCGCAAATGAAAATAAAGGAGTATTGCGAAAGCGTTGGCATTGAATATTTGTGTACGCCGTTTTGTCCTGCGGCCGTAGATATTTTGGATTCAATTGGCATCAATGGTTTTAAAACCGGTTCCGGTGAATTAACCAACTTGCCCCAGCAGCGCAAAATTGCAAAAATTTGCGCGGCAAAAAAGAAAATGGCCATTGTCTCAACCGGCATGAGCTACTGGGAAGAAGTCGTGGAAACGGTAAGGGTGTATGAAGAAGAATGCGCAAAAGATTATTTAATACTCACCAACTGTACGTCAGAATATCCGCCTAATGATTATTCACATGCTAATTTGGGGGTTATACAGCGTATTGAGGAAGAGCTTGGCGTATGGGGCGGGCAATCAGATCATACCAAAGATGCTTATACGGCATTTGCGGCTGTTGCGCTTGGCGCAAAAGTCATTGAAAAACATTTTACGTTGGATCGGAATCAAAAAGGTCCTGACCATGGCATTTCTCTTGAGCCGCACATGATGAAAGAAATGGTTGAGGGTATTCGTAAAATTGAAGTGGCGCTTGGCCGCGAGCGCAGCGTTTCAAAAGAAGAGCAAGTGGTGCGTGACTGGGCGTATCATAGTGTGATTGCTAATCATGATATCAAAGCGGGTGAAGTATTTACGTTGGACAATTTAATTCCAAAGCGTCCGGGTTCCGGTATCCCGGCAAAATATTTGGATAAACGATATTCTGAAAAGTTACTTGGTAAAAAGGCAAAGCATGACATGCCGGAAAATACTATTGTGCAGTGGGACGATATCGCATAACTATGAGTGTATCACAGAAAAAAAAACGAATGATAGCCATGATAACCGGCTCCCGCGCCGAGTATAGTTATTATCAACCCATTATCCGTGAAATTACCAAGCGGTCGGACTTGGATTATGGCATCATTGCCACGTGCATGCACCCGCTTGAAACGTTTGGTTCAACCATTGAAGAAGTGCGTAAAGATGGTTTCAAAATTCACGCGGTCGTGCGCAACAATTTTGATGGATACAATCATATCACCATGGCAAAATCATTGGCCGTGCTCATGATGCAACTGCCCGAACTATTTGAACAAATGGGTGCCGATATGGTACTGGTGGCAGGGGACCGTGGCGAACAATTCGCCGGCGCTGTCGTGGGTGTGCACATGTATTTACCCGTGGCACATATTCAGGCCGGTGAACTTTCCGGCAACATTGATGGTACGGTACGCCATGCTATTACGCGGTTTGCACATATTCATTTTACTTCAAACCAAGATGCCTTTGATCGCATCATAAAGTTTGGTGAACAGCCGGAGCGCGTGCATTTGGTTGGTGCACCGCAAGTTGATGATTTGGTGCATGGTAAGCACACGTCACCGGAAACATTGTACAAAAAATTTGATCTTAAAAAGAGCGAACCGTTTTTACTTTTTGTTTTTCATCCGGTGACTGAAGAGATGAATCGTATTGAACAGTATACTAAGCAGGTTATGGAGGCGCTACAACAGGTTGGAGTCAGAGCCATAATCATTGCCAACAACTCGGATGCGGGCAGTAACCTCATCCGTAAAACCGTACAACAGCACATCAAGCCATTTATGAGTATATTTGACAACTTGCCTCGGGAAGATTATGCTGGGTTGATGGCTTTGGCCGGGGCGCTGGTGGGTAATTCCTCGGGCGGTATCCTGGAAGCCCCCACGTTTGAGCTGCCGGCCGTTAATATTGGAAACCGTGAAAAAGGCCGTTTACAAGGTAAAAACGTCATCAATACCGGTTACGGGACCGCAGAGGTGGTTGCCGGGATAAAAAAGGCCTTAAGCCCCGAATTTAAAAAGGGCCTAAAGGGTTGTGTGAACCCGTATGGCGATGGCAAAGCCGCTCCGCGTATTGTAGATGTATTGGCTTCAGTCAAGATTGATGATGCATTATTGATTAAACAAATTACCTATTAACATGTCAGAAGAACAAAATCAACAGTTTAAAAATGAATTTGAAGGTAAGGATATTCTTATCACCGGTGGAACCGGTTCAATTGGTTCTGAATTGGCANNTACAATCCGTTTGAAGCTATTAAAACAAATATTTTGGGTTCTCAAAATGTTATTGATGTCGCCCTTAAAAATGATGTTAAAAAAGTTATTGCCATTTCCACGGACAAAGCGGTGTATCCGTCTAATATCATGGGCGTTTCTAAGTTATTGATGGAAAAATTGTTTGTCAATGCCAACTATTATTCGGGAAAAAGCAACACTCGTTTTGCGTGCGTCCGATTTGGTAACGTTGCTTGGGCGCGCGGTTCGGTGTTACCCCTTTGGAAAAAACAAGTTGAGACAGATAAAAAGATACAGGTCACTAACCCTGAGATGACTCGTTTTTTGATGTCTCCGGACCAAGCAATCAACTTGGTTTTGAGCGCCGCGACGTTCTCCCAAGCCGGTGAAATTTTTGTTTTAAAAATGCCTTCAGTGGCGTTAGGTGATCTTGCCAAACTTTTTATTGAAAAATATCATGCACACGATGGCATTGCCATTGAACATATTGGCGCGCGTGCCGGCGACAAGTTACACGAGCAATTAATAGATGACAATGACCGTGTAAGCCGCATGTATGAAAATGATTCAATGTATATTTTCGTCCCTCTCATCAATATTACCAACTTGGAGCAAGAGTTTGCAGACTATCCCGGTTTTAAACGCATTGACTCGGTTGATACCTACCACTCGTCAAAGTTTTTAGATAACGAGAGAATCAAAGACATTATTTAACATGAAAACAATCCTCATTACCGCTACGAGGGGAGTTGTGGTCAGAAATATTTTGCGCTGTGGTGTGCTTGACAAATTGCTTGCAACCAATGCCATCCGCGTTATTATTGTTATTGCCACGCGCGTACCTGATTATTTCAGAAAAGAATTTGAACATCCTAACATTGTTATAGAAGAATTGCCTGATAAGCTCTATAGCAAATTTAGAAAATTTTTTATTATTTTGTTCAGCGGTTTGGTGTACACGGTTTCAGAGAAGCGCAACATCAAGTATGGGGGTGTTAATAAGGGGCCCAGTAAAAAATCCGTGTACCTTTTAAAAAATTCTGTTTTTTCCGTTATCAGCAAAATTACTTTTTTAAAACATGCCGCGCGTTGGGTGGAACAACATATTTTTGTTGAAAAAGATTATGACCATATTTTTGAAAAATACAAACCCGATTTATTGTTTTCAACAACGGTTTACTCAAAATTAGATACCATTCTTATTAAAGCGGCCAAGCGTTTCCGTGTGCCATCCATAAGTATGCCCAAAAGTTGGGATACTATTGGGCGTTTATTTTTTGTAGCGCCTTCAGACAAAATTATTTTGAATAACGCTACCATGATTGATTGGATTATCAAAGAACAACTTTTTAAAAAAGAACAGCTCTACATCAGTGGTTTGCCCCAGTTTGATATCTATAAAAACAAACAAAGCTACATGAGCAAAGACGCTTTTTGCGAGCGTACCGGTTTGGATAAAAACAAACCCATTGTTTTGTTTGCATCAGAAGGGTGCTTGGTTTCATGGGATGAAATTTATTTGGATGATTTTATACACAACCAAAAATTATTGGAGAAGTATAATTTGATTATCCGTCCNNTTTGTTGACGGTTGGGATGTAACCCGGAGCAATATGGAGTGGCTCACGGAAGTGTTGTACGCTACGGACGTTGTATTGTGTTTTATGTCTACGTTTTCACTTGATGCTATGGCGTTTGATAAACCGGTCATCAATATGTATTATGACCTGCCAACAAAAAAGAGATTCACACCCATGGAAGAGTTGTATAAGTTTATCCATTATCAAATGGTTTTGAAAGAAGGTGGAATCGCCACGGCAAAAAGCGGAGCAGAAGTGATGAAGGTCATCGCGGAGTACGTTGCCAACCCGTCATTGCGCTCGCAGGAAAGAAAAAATACCATAGATAAGTTTTGTTACAAGCTTGATGGCAAATCCTCCGAGCGTATCGCCAATAGTATTATTGCAAATTTATGAATATTATAGGAGTGATCCCGGCGCGTGGTGGATCAAAAGGGGTACCAAAAAAAAATATCAAACCGCTCGCCGGACGTCCTTTGCTTGCGTGGACCATTGACGCAGCACGGGCATCACGTCATATTACCCGTCTTATTGTTTCCACGGATAGTCAGGAAATTGCTGATGTGGCGCGTGAGTGCGGCGCTGAAATTCCTTTCTTGAGGCCAGCGGTTATCTCTGGTGATTTGGCGACTGATGTACAATTTTTACAGCATGCTATTCATTTTTTGAAAGAAAAAGAAGGTTATGAGCCGGATATTGTATTGCGCCTGCCTCCCACATCACCTTTGCGTACCGCAGAGCACATTGATGAGGGTATTGAAAAATTGCTCGCCATGCCTTATGCCGATTCAGTGCGGCCTATAACCGAGGCGCCCAAACATCCTTATAAGATGTGGCGTATTGATGAAAACGGCATTTTTTTAGTCCCATTTTTGAACAAAGAGTTTACCGGTTTTGATGAGCCACAGAATTTGCCGCGCCAATTATTTCCTAAAGTATATGTTCATACCGGCGCTATGGATGTTATGCGTCTCACAACGTTAATGGATCAACAGTCAACGTCAGGCAAAAAAGTTGGTTATTTTTTTATGGCGCCGGAGGATTCAATCAATATTGATAGTTCTATTGATTTTGAAATTGCAGAGATACTTATGAAAAGACGTCTGGGTGAAACACGGGGGATTTGACAGGCGAGTGGCTACTTGTTATAGTGTATGAGTTATGAAAATTCTCATTCCCATTCATGATCCTGCAGACAGGCTTGATCTTTCGTATATATTTGCAAATAATTATGCCTCTCTCGGTGTATCTCCCAGTGCTTTGGTTGAAATGGCAGGGGTAGCTCGTAATGTAGTGCCGGGTGTTTCTTGCCGTGCGGTTTTGGTGCACCCGGGCGAGATTGTGGAATTAGTGAAGTTACTGAAGGGGAGCACTGTCCGGCCCGAGGTTGTTGTTGATTTCCCTGATGGTTTGGGTGGTATAGCTACTAAAGAGGTGCAAGCGCAACGCGCTGCAGCAGCTGGTGCTGTTGGCGGCGATCCCGTTGTTAATCTTCACGCAGTTCAGATGCGAGATCGTAAAACAGTATTTGAAGAGATCAGAGTTGTATGTCAACATCTTCATGATGTTAAGGTTATTGTGCAACTTCCTTATCTATGGCAGTTTGATAAAGAGGCCATCCCATGGCTTTTGGAAATTATAGCTGAAGCGGGTGCGTATTGTGTCAAAGATTGGACCACGCGTGTTGATAATTTTTTGTTACCTGAAGGCGCAGCACTTGATTACACACATGAAACCCGTTTGCGTTACATTGAATATGTGGCAGAATATGTTGCAAAACACAACCTGCCTCTCATTCAGAAAATTGCCGGTCGTGTTGTAGCATCAGAGGTCCAATCATTTATAGATGCGGGCGCTCTGCTTGTGGGTACTAGCTATCGGAAAGCGGCGTCTCTTCGTAGCGCTTTACTATTAGCGAAATGATATGAAAAGTGTGACTATATGCGGATCAGGACGCTATTTTGATGAAATTAATCAATTTGCGGCACGTTTAAAACAACTTGGAGTATCTATGATTTTTACTCCTCATTTTGAAACGCGCCGAAAGAATTTTTATACACTTGAGGAGCGCGAACGCATGGAATCACGGATATATAGGGCACAATTACCCATGGCGGTTTTGCAACACCTTGACCGCATACGTAAAGCTGAAGTATGCTTTGTCTATAATAAAAATGGTTATTTAGGCATTAATACGACATTGGAAATAGGATTTGCCCACGGACGTGAAATACCCATTTATGCGCTGGAAGCAGAATCTGATTATACCAATGGCGGTGAAATTTGTAGAAGTGTTCTTTTTACTGATGTTGTAGCCACACCGGAGGAATTGTTTGAACTTTTGAAGTAAGAGACCTTTTAGCAACCAATTTTAATGTATGGACAAGCAATACCAAAAAAAATTTGATTTCAACAATCTCTTCATTTTGGAGATGGCTAATAATCATCAAGGGAGTGTTGAGCACGGTAAGCGTATTATAGAAGCGTTTACAGAGCCCGTTCGTATAGCTGGTGTCAAAGCCGCTATTAAATTTCAATTGCGCAATCTTGATGTCATGGTTCATCCGGATTATAGAGAAAACACGGAAAATAAACACATTTCCCGTTTTCTTTCCACGCGTCTTTCCGAAGAACAATTCCGCTCTTTGCGTGATGCCGCATCTGAAGCGGGTTTTTTAACGATGGCGACTCCGTATGATGAAGATTCTGTAGATTTAGCTGGGCGGCTTGGTATTGAGCTTGTCAAAATTGCCAGCAGTTCTGCTGCGGATTGGCCGTTGCTTGAACATATTGTGCAATCTGGCATACCCATTGTGTGTTCTACCGGAGGGTTGCCTCTTGAAAAGGTGGATAACCTCGTTAGTTTCTTTGATCATCGTGGGGCAAATTTTGCACTTATGCACTGCGTGTCTATTTATCCCACTCCAAACCACAAATTGAACTTAAAACGTATCAAAATTTTTCGAGAACGTTACCCGCATGTTACTATTGGTTTTTCTACGCATGAAGACCCAAACAATACTGATGCAGTTAAAATTGCATATTCATTTGGCGCGCGTTTATTTGAGCGTCACATTGGCATTGAAACTGATGAAATAAAATTGAACACATACTCTTCACGTCCGGAACAGATTGAACGTTGGTTTGCTGCGCATCAAGAAGCGCGCAGCATGATTGGTGAGCATGCCAGCCCGTCGGATGTGGATGACCCACAAGAGCAGGAATCGCTTGCTTCCATGATGCGTGGTGTATTTTCTAAAGATTCTCTTAAACAGGGCTCTGTTATTCAGAGAACCGACGTTTTTTTTGCAATGCCATTTTTGCCAAAACAACTGCATAGTGGGCAGTGGCGACAAGGGCTTACCGCTGACAGGGATTACGCACCGTATGAACCAATTGCTGATTCCATTATACCTGATATTGTGGCACGTAAAGAAATAGTTTATAAAGCCATCCATGATGTTAAAGGTTTTTTGCGGGAAGCGCGTATCTCAATTAATGATGAATCATCAGTGGAATTGCTGCATCCATATGGTGTGAAGGAATTTTTTAAACACGGAGCATTTGTCATACATTGTTTTAATCGTGATTACTCAAAAAAAATTATTATCATGATGCACGGCCAGGATTTTCCGTCTGCATACCAGAAGAAAAAAGAAATTACCATACAAATACTTACTGGTCAACTTGAAGTTGAGATCGCCGGTAAACAGAGGATGTTATATCCCGGTGATACCTTATTGATTCCTTCGGGCGTATGGTATACGTGTACAACACAGCATGGTGTTATCTATGAAGCACTATCAACTACGGAGTATGAAGATGATGCGGTATATGTTGATCCTGCCATCCTTGCACGTTTGCCTGAAGAGCGCAAAACGCGTTTGAATAATTGGGGTCGGCACCAATTTGATGATTGAGAGGTCTGCGCTATGATCCGTACTATCGTTTTTGATTTTGATGGGGTTTTGATTGATTCAAATGCACTGAAACGCGATGCATGGTTTTTATTGTTTCCGGGTACTATTATGTCTGCTTCGCGTTTAGAAGCAATACTTGACGAAATTAAGGATACTCGTTATGATATTCTTGAACGTATAGCCATTGAGCTTGGCGTAGTACCTGAAAAACGCGACGCCTGGGTGCAGCGTTATGCGGATTTGTATGGCGCAACCGTTGAACGGCACATTGGTAAATGTGGTGTGAGCCAAGAGGTGCGTTTGGTTCTCGAGCGGTTAAGCGGACGTTTACCGCTTTTCATTAATTCAAGAACACCGGAAGATGCATTGAGGCGGACTGTTGAGATGTTAAAGATCCAAGATTGGTTTCATGGTGTATACGGCGCGCCGCGGAGTAAAGTGGAAAATATGCGGCGTATCATGGATCAAATAGATACAACAGCAGATGGTATATTGTTTGTGGGTGATGATCAAGCTGACGCCGTCGCCGCTGGTGAGTTTGGTTGTGGATTTGTTGGACTCAAAACGTCTGCCAATCAATGGGGTACGCATAGCTTGTTTTCTGTTGTTGATGAAGTAAGCCAAATTGAACGTATGATTTAAATAAGTTATCTCTATATGAAAACAAAGATTATTGGTGCGGGTTCAATTGGTAATCACTTAGCGCAAGCATGCCGACGCATGGGGTGGGAAGTGAGTGTCATTGATAATGATCCCGCAGCGCTCAAGCGAATGCGTGAAAATATTTATCCTGATCGTTATGGCGCATGGGACGAGGGCATTCAACTTTTTGAAAGTAACCAACAGCCGCGTGGTGGATTTGATGTTATTTTTATTGGTACACCACCTGAAACACATCTCTCAATTGCCATTGATGTGCTCAAAAATGAAGCGCCGCGGGTATTGCAAATTGAAAAGCCGGTGTGTGCACCAACGCTCGCTGGTGTTCCTGAATTTTTAGAAGAAGTAAAGCGTCATCCGGATACCAAAATCATTATAGGTTTTGATCATGTTCTTGGTAATAATACGATTGAGACAGAGAACCTGCTTAAGAAACAAGAGCTTGGCTCACTCATTACCATTGATGCAGAGACGCGCAGTCACTGGAGCGGTATTTTTAAAGCTCACCCATGGCTTTCAGGGCCGCACGATTCCTATCTTGGTTTTTGGGAACGTGGCGGGGGTGCATCGGGCGAACATTCGCACGCATTAAATTTATGGCAGCATTTTGCTCACGTGCTCGGTGCGGGAAGAGTGGCTGAAGTCAGCGCAGAGTTTGATTTTGTGACTGAAAAAGGTACCAACTATGATCGTTTGTGTTTTTTGACCCTCACCACAAAGAGTGGTCTTGTGGGGCGGGTGGTCCAGGATGTGGTAAGTATTCCAAAAAGCAAGACAGCCGTCGTACGTTTTGAGAAGGGTCGTGTTGAGTGGCATTGCGATGTTACCAAAACACTTGACCAGGTGCATGTGGTTGGTTTGGGAGGTGATAAAGACATTCACCTTGATTTGCCAAAAAATAGACCGGATGAGTTTTTTCAGGAAATAAAGCATATTAAGGATCTGATTGACGGCGTTGCGCGCATAGAGGATTCGCCCATCCGACTTGAACGTGGACTTGATACAATGTTTGTGTTGGCAGCTGCTTATCGTTCTTTCAAGGAGAAGAAGAGCATGATGGTTTCGTATGATTATTGAAGTAAAACAGCGCGAAGAGTTGTTCCAACCCAATAATCATAGTTTTTCGGTAGGTTATAAACCTATTGCCCCTGACACGGCAAACATGCTTGCCGGACTGTTGTTTTCCCACTATCCTGCTTTATCAGTGGATGTAAATACTTTTGTTCAGGTGGGCGCAGCAGAACAGGCGAGCAATAACTTTAGGGTGTCAGCAGTTCTTAAAAATTCTTTCTCTCATACATTTATACTGCAGCGGCATAACGCGGTTGCACGTGAGGCGGAAATTGTTTTTATTGGAAACACCCTTCGGCATCTTTTGGAGAAGGGAGTTTCTGTACCGCGTCTAGTACCTGCACAGTCGGGGTTGCTTTATGCACTGTGGGACGGTAGTATCTGGCAGTTGTATGAGTATATAGAAGGAGACCATTATCGTGGCACTTTTGAAGAACTGATTGCGGCTGCGCATGGTCTTGCTTTATTTCACAAAATACTGCAAGAGTTTCCTTACGGTGATGCGCTTCGCGCACGGCAGAGTATCCTACCGCCTTTTGATGCGGATATGCTTTATAAGATCCTTGTGGAAGCAAATGTGAGAGATACAACAGAAGTTGATACACTTTTTATTGTCCAGCAGGATTTTTTAAAGACCACTGCAGACGATATAATCAAAAAACGTGCTTCTTTTATACATGCGCGGTGCCAGGCAATTCATGGTGACTTGCATCCGCATAATATGCTGTTTGCGCATTTGAAATTAAAAGCCATTCTTGATTTCGGCATGATGCAATTTTCAGAATTGTTGCGGGATGTCAGTTTTGCCGCTCACCGTTTTGCGCGGCAGTATGCCGTTTACCAGGGAGGTGATCATAGAGCCGCTCAAGCAGGTTTCTCTCTTTTTTTGAATGAATATCGCAAGTATAATTTTTTGACGCCGGAAGAATTACAAAATGTTTCATTATTTATTAAGGATGAGCTTATGCGGCGAATTGTCCATGATTTTTCCAGTTTGTATTTTGAGGGAACGGAAAATTTTGCCAATGTTGCAGAATTGAAGAAAAAGATAATGCTTCTAAAAGAAGCGGATTTTTTATACTATGAATGACAACCTAAAAGTAAAACTAAAAAATATTAAAGCTTTATTTTTTGATGTGGATGGAACGCTTACGGATGGTCGTATCATATATGATGCGGCTGGTAATGAGTTGAAGTCGTTTTTTGCGCGTGATGGATCGCGAATTACGCTTGCTTTAAAAGCCGGATTGAGTATATATTTTATTACTTCGCGCGTTTCAGAATCAGTTAAACGACGGGCAGAAGATCGCAAAATTAATGGGGTACTTTCAAAGAATGATTTTCCGGGGGCGTCATTTGCTGATTTTTTTAATACCATTGGTGTTACTGCGGAAGAAGTACTATATCTTGGTGATGATATTAACGATATTCCTTTTATGCAATGCGTTGGTTTAAAAGTCGCGGTTGCTGATGCTGCCGCAGAGGTTATAGCTTGCGCGGATATAATTACCAATGCTCCTGGCGGTTATGGCGCAGTAGCTGAGATTATTGAGTGTGTTTTGCAGGCGCATAAGAATGATTAATTTTTTTATTGTATGCCCAGCTATTTTACTTCAGAAGAAATTATTAAAGAACAGCATAATTACTTAAAAAATGCGCTTAAACTAGCGGGCAGTTATTTTATTCGTGATGGTACTATCATGCATACAGTTCAAACCTTGTGTCCACCGGGTGGTTTTATTTTGGAAGTTGGCACGGGAAATGGGCGTGTTGCTGCCGCACTTTCAAAATACGGCTATGTTGTGTATGGCTTGGATATTGATAATTATGTTGAAGAGTCGTTACAATCACAATTCAAGTTTGTTCAGTGTGATTTGAACACGAGTCCTTTGCCGTTTGCTGATAATGAGCTTGATTGTATTATAGCTCCCGCAATTGTTGAACATTTGGAAAATGGTGCATTTTTTTTGCGGGAAGCAAAGCGTGTTTTGAAACAAGGCGGTTTGTTATTGTTTTCCATGCCTAATATTTTTTGTTTGCCGTCAAAATGGTTTTTTTTCAAAACAGGCGATTTTTTAAGTTATGCAGAGGAGAATAATCATATTACGTTATTCCCATGGGCAGTTCTCCGTAAATTTACGCGCGGCTTGAAACAAGAACATATTTATTATTCGCGCGGATGGGTTGTTATTTTTGGTAAGAAAATACATTTACCGGAGCATCCTTTGCTTAATAAGTATTTTGGCAGAAAATTATGTTATCAATTCAGGAAAATATAATTTTTTTGAGGACAGCAAATTACCTATGAGCGAATTACCTAACAAATTGCTTTATTTCTTGGAAGAGAGGATCCCTCCCACACTTCGGAGTTTAGTGGAAGAGCATATCAGCCGCAATGGGTTTGAGTTTCAGAAAGTGACCTATGCCGCTCCTGATGCTGAAAAAATAGAAAAATTACAATGGGCGGATGCGGTTTTTTTTGCTCCCGGAAGGTATTTGTCGGATGAAATTTTCAGTCATTGCCCGCATATTCGGCTGATGCAACTTTGGAGCTCTGGTTATGATAAGTTTAATATAAAATCCGCCTTAAAGTATAACATCCCTGTGGCCAATAATGGAGGAGGTAATGCCAGCTCTGTGGCTGAACATGCCGTTTTGTTGATGTTAAGTGTTTATAAGTGGTTGCCCCATAGCCACCATAGGACGATTACCGGAAATTGGGCAGGCAATTCTCATGGTATGGATATGTTTATGCTGGAACACAAGACGGTTGGCATAATTGGCTTTGGCAATATCGGGCGCCATGTTGCTCAAAAATTAAAGGGTTTTAATGTAAAATTGTTTTATTTTGATATCAAACGGGCGGATCAAGCTGTTGAAGAAGAATATCAGGTAACCTATCTTCCCTTGCATGAATTGTTGATACAATCGGATATCATTACGCTTCATGTACACCATAATGAAGCAACAAGAAATATGATTGGGGAAAAAGAGTTCGCCATTATGAAATCAAATGCGATCCTGATTAATGTTTCGCGGGCACAAATTGTGGAACCCCATGCGTTTTTTAATGCCTTAAAGAGTGGACGAATTCATGGCGCGGGTTTGGACGTATACATGGAGGAACCTACAACAACTGATGATCCACTCATGCAATTACAGAATATTGTCGCCACACCTCATATGGCTGGTTGCACGTTTGATACTTATCAACTGGCGCTGAGCCGGTGTATGGAAAATTTACATCGCGCCATGCAAGGGGAACCTTTGCAGTGGTTAGTTGTTTGAATAAGGTGTATGGCATTAAAAAATGTGTTCATTCNNCAATTTCAGGGAATCTATCCTGAAATAAATGGTGATCGTCTCTATTATCATACGCGCATTCATGAGGTATTGGATGGTCATCCCGCCATTAACCGTCCGTATTTTTTTGAACACAAAGATATATTATATCCGCAAGCAACCGGTGCCGAACGGTTTGTTGCTTTTCTTGTACGTATTTTTAGTACTTCTCTGCAACAGCTCCAACTTGTTTTGGATTTTGTGGCGCCCTTTCTCATTTTTTTGTTGTCATATGCGTTGTTTTATAAATTGGCGCCCCATCGGCTGACAGCCATAGTTTTGCCGTTTATACTTTTTTTTATTATTCCCGCTGACTTGGCAAAGCCCATTAATCCGCAAATCACCTTTCCGCTTTTGTTGCTGTTTTTATTGTTGTGGATGCTGATGATTCAAAAAACAATACATCGTTTATGGTATGCACTTGGCGCCGGCGTTGTGCTCGGGTTGCTTTTTTTGACCTATTTTTTTCATTGGTCATTTCTTGTTGTGCTTGTGGGGCTTTATGTTATTGGGCTTTTAATGAAAAAAGAATTTAAAACCCTGCCATTATATGGCGTTTTGTTTGGAGTCGCTATTCTTGTTGGTATTCCTTATTTTATACAAATTTTTCAAGGTATGGGCGCGCCGTTTCATGCTGAAACCGCTGTGCGCGTTGGTGTGTATCACTCATATTTTCCGGAATCACTGCCGCGTTTGGCAGTGGCAGTGGTATGGTTTTTGTTTTTTGCGTGGTTCGTGCGTTTATATAAAATAGAAAAACAACCCATGACGTTGGTGGTTGCAAGTTTTTTGCTTGCTAATATTTTGTACCCCAACCATCAAATTATCACGCATACCATTATTCAGAATGCCAATCACTGGTCTTTTATGCCACTGTTTATTTATGCGTTAACCCTGCATTATTTTTTTTCAGTGGTGCATGAAAAAAATTTAGTACGCGCTTCACGCTGGTTGCTTGCGGTTGCCGTTATTTTGTTTTTAATTCCGGTTGTGCGTTTTGCAACGTTCACGTATTATTCCACCGTTCATAATCTTGTTGCACGTGATGCGGAAACTGCGCAACGGTACGGTATTGTTATAGGTTGGATTAATCAAAACACGCAGAGCGACGAGGTTATTTTTTCTGACACCAACACTATGCGTTTAATACCGGCCTATACTGCAGCAAATGTGTATTATGACAATTATGCCATGAATCTTCCTGGATCTGACCGTGAGGTCGCGGAACGTGCACTACTGTCGCATTTTTTTGACCCCGCGTTTTTTGAGCATCCAACTTTTGGCATGGATGAATCAACACGGATTCTGTGGACCCAACCGGCGCAGAGCGAACGTAGTACTCATCGCCTTCATGATTTTTTTCGTGTATCCTATGAGAAGCAATATAACCTTGAACGTGAACGTGCCTTGATTGATGGTGTGTATAAGGACTTGCAAAAAGAAGGTTGGTCTGTTGATGTGTTAAAACGTTACCATGTTGATTATATTATGTGGGACAAACGTACCTATCCTGATTGGCATCTTGAGCAGTTTGATGCACTGGAACGCATTGCGGACATCAATGATTTTTCAGTGTGGCGGTTTGTCACTTCGTCTTAATTAAAAAAGCCGCCCATCATCGTACTCTGGTTTTGCAGTACGAGAGGGCGACTCACATCTCCTTGCGAACGCTCGGTACGCTCGTGCCCGCGTGTGGGGCTCTAGCACTGCTTGAGCAACGCAGTGATCCGTTGCGCGGCATGGTGCGCGTTCAGGCCGTCCACCTTGAAGTGGTACTTCTGGGCCGCCAGCATATCCGCGTCCGGCCCGTCGCGCAGCAGGCGGCGCATCACGGCCGTGAGTTCCTCACGGTTGGTTGCCTTGGCGCAGCAGCCCAGCTCCACCACCGGAACTTCCGGGATGAGCGGCTTGTCCGAGGGCAAGAAGCCCGTGACCTCCTGGAAGCGCCGTGCTCCGTGATCAGGGTACAGGATGGCCAGGGCTTTGCGTCGGCACACCGCGGCCTCCATGAGCGAAGTTGAGCTCATGGACACCACGACCTCGGCCGTGAGGATGAGCTCGTCGGTGGTGAACCGTTCGGAGTTGTGCACGATGTAGCCGCTGTTGAACCCCCGCAGCGCCGTCTCCGTGGGTTCCACCTCCTGCGGCGCCACGCGAGTCATGGCCGGGTGCATGCGCGGGATGAGGGCCACCGGGTGGCCGATTTCGTTGAGCGCGGCCACGAGCTCGGCCATGGTATGGCCCGTGTGCTCCTTCTCGCCGCAGAAGAGCACGCGCGTAGTCCCCGGGGGGATGCCGCAGCTCTGTTCGAGCGCCTCATCCATCAAGGTGTTCGTCGCGTTGGGCTTGTACAGGGCCGCGTACCGGTCCAGCGCCGGGAAGCCCGTGATCCATACACGCTCCGGCGTGAAGTCGCTCCAGGCACGCACCACGATCTCGGCCCCCACCGAGTCGTTCACGCAGATGTAGTCCGGCCGGTGCTCGAGCGCAGCCCAGGCGCGCAGCATCTCGGCGCCGTAGAAGTCCTGCACCGCGACCACCTTGGTGTTGTGCGGACGCACGAGAGGCACCAGGTCCCGCCCCACGCCGCCCTCCGAGCACATGCTCGTCACGAGCATGTGCGGTGGCGCGCCCAGGCGCTCCAGCACCTCGCCCGCGGTGGTGACGCTGATGAAGCCCGCGGCCCGCTGGTCGTCGCCCACTTGCGTCACCGAGATGCCGTTGGCGATTACCTGCACCTCGTGCCCGAGAGCGCGAAGCGCGACTACCACCGGTAGCACTGCCTTGGTGCCGCCGGTGTCTTTGACCACTGCCCAGATCTTTGCCACGATTTAACTCCTGGAACTGTGTTTGTCACCCCGTCCTATTGCAGACGGTCTCTAAATATAACATTTTATTGCCTTTTTGTCAAATATCTTGCTTTCCCACTTTTTTTTTGATATACTTTCTATATGAAGCTCCTATACATAGGCGGTGGTTTTGTTGGTACCTGTTCGGCGGCTGTCATGGCTGATGCCGGGCATGAGGTACTGGTGTACGATATTGATCCGGCAAAAATCGCAGCCCTTTCATCTGGCAAGCGCGATTCAATTGAAAATATTCTTTTTGAACGTGACCTTGCGGATTACATTTTGAAACATAAAGATCGTCTGACATTTACCAGCGCATGGGACGATGTTAAACAATGGCTTGAACAAACCGATGCCGTATTTTTGTGTTTGCCCACGCCGGAAAAAAATGGTCAAGAAGGGGAGAGTGATATGTCCTATTATCAGAGCGCCTTAGCATCACTGGGTCCCGCATTGGCAGTCCGAAACAACAACAAGCAAGATCATTATGTTGTCATCATCAACAAAAGTACGGTCCCGCTTGAAACCGCTGACATGGCGCAAGAAATTTTGGCGCAACATGGCGCAAGAAATTTTGGCGTTGTATCCAATCCGGAATTTTTGGTTGAAGGTCAAGCCGTTCATGATTCAGTGCACCCCACGCGCGTGGTAATTGGCGCGTCAAGCAAAAAGGACTTTGAGATTATGCGTCAGGTATACGCGCGCTGGTACAATGTGCCGCGCATTGCATACGTTGAAGTGAACCCATTTGAAGCCGCAGCCGGCAAATTGCTTGCGAATTATTTGTTGTTTAGCCGTCTTGCCAATACTTTTGATGTTGTGGGACGATTGTGTGAAGTGTTTCCCCACATGCGTTTTGAGCAAGTGCGCAAAGTGTTGACCACAGATCCGCGTATTGGCACCTGGGGTTTTTATGACAGTTTGCACGCAGGCGGTTCCTGTTTTATTAAAGACGCGGCATCGCTTGCCTATCAACTTGAACAAAAAACAGACCGCACCGCTTTGGTGCGTGATGCGCTTGAAGCGAATCGTTATCAGTTACAACATTTTTTTGATCGAGCCGCACAAGAAGCGCATTTTGATTTTAAAGGTAAGACCGTGGCGTTGCTCGGCGCTGCTTTTAAACAAGAAACTAATGATGTCCGGCATTCAGGCGCGCTTGGCATTATTGAGCTTTTGCTTGAAAATAATGTAAAACAAATCCGCGTATACGACCCTGTGGCGTATGATTCTTTGCACCGTTGGCTTTTGACCGCTTTTGGTTCAACTGCGCAACAACGTGAACGATATGGTGTGCCTCTTAATGAGAAAATAGTACATTGCTTCAATGCAGAAGAAGTATGGTCTCCGGATACCTCATGCACGTTTATTGCCACTGACTGGCGCGAGTTCCAGCAACTCCCGCAACAATTTCAAAAACTATGCAAATCGCCGCATCTTATCATGGACGGGCGCCGTATCTGGTGCCATGCTTATGATGAGCTACAGCAAGCCGGTTATGATATAATCGCGGTCGGCAGTCCGTTTTTAAAAGCTATACCCATCTAGTAAATTGAACCCACAGCGAGTTTTGTTGAAAAAAGCCGGAGTTGGTGCTCATTTTTTGAGAGACCACCGAGTTGGATGAACATAAAGGCATGCGGGTTGTGGTTCTCAAAAAATGAGCACCAATGAGGCTTTCTCCGGGAAACTCGCTGTGGGTTCAATTACATACAATTATGACAAACAAAAAAATCGGCATACTCGGTGTAGGTATGGTCGGCGGCGCGCACAAGCGCTATTTTGAAGATGTCGGCTACACCGTTGTCGTGTATGACCCACCGCAAGGATTTACTGATACAACCGTGCTTACTAATTGCGAGGCATATATAGTATGCGTTCCCACGCCATTTTCCCATGATAGAAACAAAAGCGGCTTTGATGCGAGTTATGTTGAGGAAGCATTGAAGGTTGTCCCCAAAGGCGGGCTTGTCATTATCAAGTCAACGATTCTGCCGGGTACCACTGAAAAATTACAAAAAGAATTTCCCCAACTCAACATTATTTTTAGCCCGGAATTTTTAACAGAAGCAACAGCAGATCATGATACGCGTCATCCGGCGCGGCAAATTGTTGGCTACACCGCCCAGAGCAAACCCTACGCGCAAAAAGCGCTTGACCTGCTACCATCCGCTCCGTTTCATACTATGATTTCCTCTCGGGACGCAGAAATGGTAAAATACTTTAGTAATACATTTTACGCTACCAAGGTCATTTTTGCCAATCAAATATATGATTTATGTCAAAAACTCGGCATAGATTATGACGTGGTGCGTGAAAGCGTGCAGCATGACCCCATGATTGCGCCGCGCCATCTGGACGTGATGCACAAGGGCTATCGCGGTTATGGAGGCGCTTGCTTGCCCAAAGATACCAAGTCGCTTATACAGTTTGGCGATGACGTGGGGCAAGAAATGAAACTGCTCAAACTGGTTGAAAAACTCAACGATGAACTGGTTCGCAATCAAAAAAAGAATTAATTATATGGATTACCATATATCTAAGGATATATTCTGCACTCGCTCNNCAACCTATTTAGTAACCGGAGGTGCAGGATTTATTGGTTCACATATTGTTGACCGATTATTGGGAGAAGGTCACACGGTTGTGGTGATTGATAACTTTGATCCGTTGTACAGTCCGCTGTTTAAAGAGTCAAACATTTTAATACACCATCAGAATCCACGTTTTATTATTCATCGCGCTGACATTACGGATGAGCGCACGTTGGACGCACTTTTTGAACAGCATGATTTTGCAGCTCTTATTCATATGGCCGCGCGCCCGGGTGTGCGTCATTCATTTGACACACCCGAGTTATATCAAAAAGCAAACGTGGAAGGCACCCACAGCGTATTTGAAGCATCGCACAGGCATGGCAACACACCTATTGTGTATGCTTCCAGTTCAACCGTGTATGGGGATGAAGAAACTCCGTTTGTTGAAGATAGGGTTTTTAGCCGCCCGGCGCTTTCACCGTATGGTGAAACCAAGCGTGAAACAGAACGCATCGCGCGCCAGTTTGCTGACCGTGGTGTGCCTTCAATCGGATTGCGTTTTTTCAGTATTTACGGGGAGCGTAATCGCCCTGATCTTGCCACGTATTTATTTACGGACGCTTTATTCCACAATACGCCCCTAACCTTATTTGGGGACGGTTCCTATGAACGAGATTTTACATATGTGTCTGACGCAGTTGAGGCGGTCATGGCCGCGTTGCGCATGATTTCGCGGATACGCTATGATGTTATTAATGTGGGGAACGATAGACCTATAGCCATGAATGCGCTTATTGCACAGTTGGAAAATTTAACGGGTGCCAGAGCGCAGATTCACAAAAAAGCCAGTCACCCGGGAGATGTCCGCATTAATTGTGCCGATATTACTAAAGCCCACCGCGTGCTCGGGTGGAAACCGCATGTTGCGCTTGAAGAAGGGTTGGTTCGCTTTGTGGATTGGTTTCGCCAGGAACGCATGCATTAAAAAATATGTCTAAACTATTGGTTACCGGCGGCGCCGGATTCATTGGCTCACATCTGGTTGATAAACTCGTGCACGACGGGCATGAGGTTGTTATTATTGACAACCTCTCAACCGGGAAAAAAGAATACATAAATCCTAGAGCGCGTTTTGAGCAAAAAGATATCCGTGATTATGCATCTATAGAGCCCGTGTTTAAAGGTGTTGAAGCAGTATTTCATTTGGCCGCTGATGCACGCTTGCAGATGTCTATTGATGACCCTTTAACCACGCATGCAACTAATGTCACGGGTACGCTTAATGTGTTGTATGCGGCGCATAAAGCCGGTGTTAAGAAAGTTGTTTTTGCTTCTTCATGCGCGGTGTATGGGGACATTGAAAAACTTCCGCTTAAGGAAACTATGCAGTGCTCGCCTTTAAGCCCCTATGGTTTGCATAAATACATGGGGGAGCAGTATTGTCGTGTATTTGCGAACTTGTTTTGCTTGCCCACGGTTGCGCTCCGTTTTTTTAATGTGTTTGGGCCACGCAAGACCGCAGACGGCGCGTATCCCATGGTCATTCCCATTTTTTTAAAGCAACGTGCTGCGGGTGAATCCATGACCATTGTGGGAGATGGGGAACAAACGCGTGATTATGTGCACGTTCGTGATGTTGTGGCAGCATGTGTTGCTGCATGGCAGAGTGCAGTTGGTGGAGGTGAAATTATCAACATAGGAAACGGACGGCAAATAAGTATTAACGATATTGCCCGTATGTTGGGTGGCCCCACAAAAACAATACCGGAGCGTAAGGGAGAAATGCGCTTTATTGAGGCCAGTAATGCAAAGGCAAAGCGTTTACTCAAATGGAAACCAAAGGTCAAATTTGAGGATGGTTTACGGGAGTTAGTGGGCTCTTGACAGCATCTTGATTATATGGTACTGTTGTCTGTTTCGCCTAACTGTGGCATAGTATAGAGGATATGAACTATAAAGCCATATTGGAAAACAATAAATTTTTGCAACTGTTGTCTGCGGATGACCGCAGCGCCATCTTTACTATTTTTGAGTTTGTGGCAGAAGGTCAGCGTGAAGAAGCGGCCCAGATGCTTGAACGGCAGCCCTCGCTCATTCCCATTTTGATTGAAAATTTTTTAAAAAAGCGTGATGCTTTTGTGAAAGGTGGTCGGCCGGCTGTTGAAAAATTGGCGCAGGATGACAAAAAAACAATACAAAAACATTTTGAAGAATAATATGGCAGAAACAAGCAGAAAATTTGAGAGTAGATTTTCAAGCGCCGAGCGCGGTATTGCGCTTGCTATTTTGCTTGCGGCAGCTGCCTCTGAAGCAGGGTGCGCCACGGGCAGGGCATGGCATGGTGGACATGAAGGACGTTTACGAGTTGCCCCTTATATTCTTGAAACAAACGAAGGAGTTGAAGATCTTGAACGTGATCCATTTTTGGCAGGCATGATTGAAAAACGTGGCGGTTTTGTTGGCACGTTTGATGTGCAAAAGGCCGGTAACATCCGTACCGTGCGTTCCTATTATGTTGAGATGCGTAAGGTAACTAATGCCGATGGTGTTGAAGTTAAAAAGCCAATGGTGGTTTTTGCAGATGGTACTGATGCCACGGACGCGAGCGGGGACTTGGCTACTCGTAATGCTGCGGCAAAACTGGTTGATGCTGCTAAAAAAGAAATTCCGGGATTTAAGACCGACGCCGATACGCGTTCTGATACGGGAGTTGATATGGATGAAGTTGTTGTTGCGTCCAACAATACCGGGTTTGATCTGCCTGCTGCTATTTCCGCCTTTGGTGTTTCTGTATTTGTTGAGGAGGAGGAAGACAACGATATAACGGATGTGCTTTCTACGGAACGCCTTCTTTTCTATTCAGCGTTATTCAGCGGTTTGGGCGTGGGCCCAGACAGTAAGAGCACGGGCGCTATGCCGGGGAGCTGTATCACTATTACTGATCATGTTGTAAGCGGTTGGGACGTAAGCGTTGATATTTTTTTGGGCGGCGTTGACACACGCATTTCAGAAAGTTTTTCTGTGGATCGTGAGGATCCTGCTCTTATGGACGCCTCTATACTTAAAATCATTGAAAAACACAAATATAAGGCATTGAGTGCGAAAGAAAAAAATGCACGTGGTGTAGATGGTCGCCCTGCCGGTTCAGGTGACACATTTCGTGGTCCTGTTGATATGAGTCAATGGTCTGAAGTATGGATTGGAAAACTTGGTTGGCAAGATGAGATTAACGCTCTTGCAAGAAGCATGCGTGTTATCCATAGCTACAAGTATGGCAAAATGAGTATTCTTGAAGCAGAGGGTTATAAGCGTACATTGAGAGTTGAATTTACTGCGCGCAACAACAAACGCGTCAAAAGGGAAACACAACTTGAAATGCAACAAAATGTTATGGATGATGATGACTCTAAATGGGCCGGACTGCGCAAAAAATATGAAGAAGGGGATGAAAAGGCAGGCCAATTACTGTATAATGAAGGCGCGCGCCGTCGCAGAATTGATCTTGAAAAAATAAAGAAAGAGTTTGCGCGTTTATTTAAAGAGGCGGCAGAAGAAGCAACAGGCCTAGAAATTTCTCCTATTAGTGTAGAAGAATCAACAAAAAAAGCTCTGCACGAAACTGACCGTTGAAATGTGGCCCTCCTCGCCACAAGATTCGTCCGAGTAAGTAAACATTTACCTTCCAATCCCACGTAGAATGATGTTGAAGGTGCGCAATAAAATAACCAGGTCCAGTAAAAAGGACCGGTTTTTTATATAGTAGAGATCATACTCCAATTTAATGAGGTTTTCTTTTAAGGATGAATGCAGCGGATTGTTCACTTGTGCCCAGCCCGTAATGCCCGGACGTACCAAATGGCGCACGGCATAATAGGGCATATCTTGTTGCAGTTCATCAACAAACCCGGGGCGTTCCGGCCTAGGTCCAATAAAATTCATTTCGCGTTTTATGACATTAAATGCCTGTGGCATTTCATCAATACGTGTGGCGCGGATAAAACGCCCCATAACGGTAACGCGTTCATCTTTTTCTTTAGTGAATACCGGTGATTGTGTTTCTGCGCTGCCATCACGGTTCAGCTTATACATGGAGCGCACTTTGTATAAATCATACGGTTTGCCGCGTTGCCCCACACGCCGTTGTTTATAAAATATGGGGCGGCCGGTTTCAATCCAGAGCGCCAAGGCCGTCATAGGCAGGAGCACCATAAAAACAACAAGCACCATGCTCGCCAGAGCAACATCAGAAACCGTTCGTGCCATGTCATACCATTGTTTTTTGCTTTCCTGCAAATTATCCCAAAACCATTTTTCAGACAGTATATGAATGGGCACGCGTCCGAGCAGCTCTTCATACATGCGTTCCCATGACACAATGGTTGTCCCCCAGAATACGAGTTCGTATAATTCTTTTTGCATATCCTGGCTGTTTCCGTGTTCAGGTCCCACCACAACCGTGTTAATATTATGTAAAGACACTACAGAGCGAGTTTTTTTGACATCAACGTAGCAGGCAATCCCTTCGCTTTGCAATTTTTCTTTTGCGTGAAGTTGCGGATCAATGACCGCGGTAATGGCATACCCCAACCCGTTTTTTTTACTTAAGGCCATTTTTAATTCAGGTACTGTGTTGATATCGCCGATGTATAAGACATTGTTTAAAAAAGCATGCGGTAAAATGATTGAATTAAATAAACTTCTCCACACCAGTTCAAGTACCATAAAAACAACCATCACCATGATGAGGTTTGTTTTGGGAGCTATTTGGAAAAATGGAATAACATAAAAAAAGCTCATGCTTACCAAAAAATTTATGCCAATGGCCTGGAAGGTGCGTTTAAAAAAAGCAACTTCATTTTTTGCCAAAGGCAAGTCGTACAAGCCATTGATAAAAAATACGATAAACCACAGTACAAACAGAACGGTAAAAGGCCACAAGTGGCTATGCAAGAGTTCTTGATTTGGCAGTTGCTGGTAACGCAAAAACAACGCCAAAAATAAGCTTGTGTAGAGCACTATCAAATCTCCCAAAATAAGTATGAATTGTCGCAATCGTACCAGGAGTTTTGCCATAATCGTTTAAAGCAAGCATAGCACAACAAGCCCTTTGTTTCAAGGCGCATGTATGCTATACTGTTGTATAGCTATAAACGACGCAGGGTGGGATTGGGAGTTTATAGAGTATTTAATATGCTAAAACGCTTTTTTTTGCTTTTAATCGGCATTTTTTTTGTTATCCCGCAAACGGTTCATGCCGTTACGTTTCCTAATGATCCGGGAGTAAAAAACCAGTGGTGGTGGCAGTCCATACGTGCTACAGACGGTTGGACCCAGCATACAGGTAGCAAGGACGTCGTTGTGGCGGTCATTGATACCGGCGTGGATATCAACCATCCTGATTTGAAAGATAATATCTGGACCAACCCAAAAGAAATAGAAAATGGTCTTGACGATGACGGAAACGGAATGATTGATGACATTTATGGCTGGAATTTTTTAGAGGATAACAATAATCCTTCACCTCCTCCTTTTTCTCCGGAGATGCGTGATACTGCTTATAATCATGGAACTATTGTTGCCGGTATTATTGGTGCTGTGGGTGATAACGCAGAAGGTACAACGGGTGTTAATTGGCGCGTCAGCATCATGCCGTTGCGCGCTCTGGATAGTGAAGGCAACGGAAAATTTTTTAATGTTACGCGCGCCATTGATTATGCCGTTGCGCAGGGCGCTGACATTATTAATTTGAGTTTTGTCACACCGGTTTTGGATAAACAATTTCAGACAGCCATAAGTCGCGCGTATCATAAGGGCGTGCTTGTTGTTACGGCAACCGGCAATGATGGCGCACGCAGTTTTTATACACGCGTAGGGGACTTTATACATGGCACCAACCTTAATTTTCCTGCGTGCCTTGACGCTGAATCAATATACAGTTTTGTGCTCGGCGTTGCTTCTGTTGACAAAAATGATGTTGTGCCGGAATTTTCCGACTATGGCATTTGCGTTGATGTGTTGGCCCCGGGTAATGAGTTTGAGGGTACCGTTGTGTACAATCCTTCTGAAGGTCTTACGCAAGAAACGCGAGGAACCTTTAAGGGTACCTCGCTGTCGTCGCCTTTTGCCGCAGGTGCGGCTGCTTTGATAAAGGCATTCCGTCCTTTTTGGCGGGCAGACGAGCTTGTTGCGGTATTGCGTGCTTCAGCGCGTGATGTTACTGCCGTAAACCCGGGGAAAGTAGGGGATTTGGGAGCTGGTGCGCTTGATGTTGGCCGCGCTATTGAAATTGCGCTTGCGCGTGACGACCGGTATCCTCTACATACCATTCATAAACAAGATGGTGTCATACAATGGCAAGCATTTGATGGTTCATTTAAGAAACGGTTATACGTCAGCATACCCGTGTCATTTGAGCGCGTCGCCGGCTGGGATGTTTTTGATTATGACCGCGACCAGGAGGATGAATTCATTGTGGTGGAAGTCAACAGGGGGCGAGGCCGTGTGCGTGTATTTAATATGAATGGTGTTGAAGAACTATCATGGAATATTGAGAATCCCATTGTTGGTGGCGTATTGATTTCAGCCATGCGCCCGCATGAAATCACCACAACATCATTCCGGCCAGGGATTGGATTGTTATTTTCCTCCAGGCAAAAAGTTATGCTTGTGGCGTATAATGCGGATGGCACCCAGGCCGGCAGCGCCGTCACACCTATTCAAGGGCGGCGCGGTGTTGGCCACTTGGATATCCGATGGTCCGAACGCGATGAAGTTTTTATTGTTAGTGAGTTGACCTCAAAAGGTGTTACGTCATACAACATTGCTCCTGATGGAAATACAAAAGAAACAATACGATACCCCATGACGTTTTCACGGCGTGACATGCGCTATCGTCCCGCACAGTTTATGTTTGCCGACCTGTATGCTTTCCGCGAGTATTCCGTGCTCTTTGCATCCCCGGCCGCTTATTCTTCTGCTGTTTCAATATTCAGTGGCAAAGGTGTGCGCCAGGATGAACTGCAACCGTTTAACAGTTTATTTAAGGGCGGTGTTCATTTTGACGTTGGTGATTGGGATTTGGACGGAGAAAAAGAGGTTGTTGTTGCTTCCGGGTCCGGCAGCTCACCCCAGGTCCGTATTTACAACACCAAAGGGGAGTTGGAGGGCCGTTTTCGGGCAGGGCCGCTTTCTTTAACCAGTGGTATTGACATCCGTATTTCCCAGTATCGTTGACGTAATGGTTTACTTTAGCTACAATGAAACATATGCCAGAAACACCTATCTTTGAGAAGAAAAATATTCTCGTAACCGGCGGGGCCGGTTTTATTGGTTCACACTTGTGTGAGGATCTTTTGCGCGAGGGTAGAGTCATTTGTATGGATGACTTTTCCAACTCGTCATCATTTAACATTGACCACTTGCTGCCCTATGATGATTTTGTGTTTATTAAACACAATGTCAACGAACCGTTTGATCTTGAGCAGTTTTCTGAACTTAATAAGTTTAAAATTCAGTTTCAGGGTGTGCAAGAAATTTATCATCTCGCGTGTCCTACGAGCATTAAAAATTTTGAACATCTGAAATTGGATACACTGCTCTCAAACAGTTCTGCCATGCGTCACACGCTTGAAGTTGCAGTGCGCTATCGAGCGCAATATTTGTTTACGTCAAGCTCCATTGTGTACGGGCAGCGGCGTGAGAATAAAATTGTTTTTGATGAGCAGGATGAAGGTATTGTGGATCATCTTTCACCCCGCGCTTGCTATGATGAAGGCAAACGTTTTGCGGAGACCATGGTAGAGACCTACCGGCAAGTGTACGGCATTGAAGCAAAAATTGCGCGCGTGTTCCGTACGTATGGTCCGCGTTTGAAAATTCGCGATGCGCAGCCGCCGCTTGATTTTATTATCAACGCACTTGAAGGCAAGGATTTGGTCATTTATGGCGATGCACGGTCTTCAAGCATGTGCTACGTTACCGATATAGTTGACGGACTTGTCCGGCTTATGCATCATCCCGAGCATATTGGCCCGGTTAATCTGGGTGATGATCAGGATTATTCGCTTGAAGATATCGCACAAAAAATTATTGACATGACTGGATCACTATCTAAGATTGTTCACGAGCCGCCCCTTCCATTTTTGTCTTCTTTGGGGTTACCGTCCTTGCGTAAGGCAAAGGATACGCTCGGATGGTTTCCTTTGGTCCGTCTTGAGGACGGGCTTAAGCGTACTATTGATTATGCGGTGGCCAACAAGGAGTCGCTTGGGTTGGCGGTTTAATTTTAATGTGCTTTTTCAGAGGCAACCTCGGTATACGAATTTTCCTCCTCGCGGCTCGGAAAATTGTATACCTGCGGTTGCAAGAGCAAAAAGCACATTAAAATTATGAACTGCCACATTGTCATTCCCGCATATAATGAAAGCGCCACAATTGGCCGCGTTGTTGGGGCGTGCCGCTCGGCGTGCCCACAGGCGACGATCCTTGTGGTTGATGATGGCTCTACTGATGTAACTGTTGATACGGCACATGCGGCTGGTGCGCGCGTTTTAATTCATGAAATAAATCGCGGACAGGGTGCCGCGCTTGCAACCGGCACAGCGTGGGCTTTGTACAACGGTGCTGACGTTATAGTTCATTTTGATGCTGACAATCAACTTGAAGCGTCTGATATTGTAAAAGCTACTGAATTGCTCGTCCGTGATGACCTTGATGTTGTGTTGGGATCACGTTTTGTACAAGGTGCACAGGTTGTTAATATGCCTGGTTTAAAACGCTGGATCATCAATCCGGTGGCGCGGATTATAAACCGTTTGTTTACGGGTGTTACACTCACTGATGCGCATAATGGTTTTCGCGTCTTAACACGTAAAGCTGCAGAGCATATCACCATAGTGCAGGATCGTATGGCGCATAATTCAGAAATTGTTGCACAGTTGCGGACGCAGCGCTTGCGGTTTTGTGAAATGCCCGTAACCGTGCGGTATCATGAATTTGGACAGGGGATAGAAGGCGGCGTGCGCATTGTAAAGGACTTGTTGTTGGGTAAATTTGTCTAGTATTAGGATTTACACGTTTGGCGCATAACTTTGTCAGAAGCTGCATTTTGTGCTCGCCGTAGTTTGCTACTACGCCTCGCACAAAGCCTCGCTTCTTTCGCGTTCTGCGCTCAAACGTGTAAATCCTCAATATGTTTATACAGATTATTCTTATCATTTTTATTATATTCGCCTTATCGCGCGTTGTTATTCGTGCGCAGAAAAAGGAAATACGCATTGGCGAGTCCTTGGGTTGGGTAGTATTTTGGTTATTAGCCGGCGCGGCAGTGCTGTGGCCCGGGGGGACCGTGGTGCTTGCCAATACGCTTGGCGTGGGTCGCGGTTCAGATCTTATTTTTTATGTTTCGCTGGCGCTTTTGTTTTATATGATGTTTCGTATTTTTGTGCGTTTGGAACGGTTGGAGCGTAACATCACCAAGGTCGTACGCGATAGGGCGCTTAAAGATGGACCAAAGTAAAAATAGGGTTTATGAAAATTCTTTCAGTCGTTGCTGCGGTGCCGCCGTATCGTGGGGGGCTAGCCCATGCGGCTTATCGTGAAGCATGCAGCGTTGCGCACCACCCGTCTGTTGAGCGTTATACATTGCTCACCATGGGGCCGCATGGTGAAGATCAGGCACTTACCTCAACACTTCAACAGGTCGTCATTAAACCACTATGGCGTAATGGATTAGCTGGTAGCATTTTGAGAAGAATAGGACGTGAAATAAAACAACATGACATTATATATCTTCACTATCCTTTTTTTGGCACCAATGAAGTGGTTGCTTTTTTTGCGTTGCTTTACAAAAAGCCGCTGATCATACGATACCATATGGATGCTCATGATCCCGGGTGGAGACGTGTGTTATATTGGCCGTATCAAAAAATATGGCTACCATTTTTTTTGAAAGCCGCGGACAAAGTTATTTTTTCTTCATTTGAGTATGCAGCATCAAGCGTCGCAGCTTCTTTTTTTAAAAAACATCGCAACCTGTGCGCAGAAATTCCTTTTGGTGTTGATACACAATTTTTTTCACCGGGTGCTCCGGACCCTGCGCTTATCGCGCGCTACCATCTCCGGCCGGATGCACGCCGTATTTTATTTGTTGGCGGGCTTGATCGCGCACATTATTTTAAAGGTGTTTCCGTGTTGCTTGATGCTTTTACCACTTGGCAGCGCCGCCAGAAAGAGTTGTGGGAACTTGTCATTGTGGGGGATGGCGACTGCAAAGAAATCTACGAGCGTTATGCGCAGAAAAACGGTATTCTTAAGGCGGTTCATTTTTTGGGCAGAGTGCCTGATGAAGACCTGCCCGGGTTGTATCGCAGCGCTACGTTTTTTACGTTGCCTTCACTTGACAGTTCAGAGGCATTTGGCATAGTATTAGTAGAGAGCTTGAGCTGCGGGACGCCGGTTATTGCTAGCAATTTACCCGGAGTTTCCAGTATAATCCACAAGACCGACGGAGGAGCCCTGGCAGCACCAGGGAATGTTTCTGATATACAAAAAGCGTGGGAAATGGTGAACGAACGACTGCGTCGTGAAACATCATGGCGTACCGCTTTTCAAAAAAAGACCGTGCATTGTTTTGATGAGCGCAAAAATAGCGAAACATTATTACATACTTATGTCACTGAAGGATTTGTTTCATCGACATAAGGAGGAAGAGGCGCGCAAAAAATTTGCTGTTATTCTTATTATTGTTGTGTTTGTCATTATTGTCGGTATCTGGTTTTTTAATCGTGGGGCCCGTGACAATGCTACTGACACGCAGAGCGCAACAAGCACCGTTTCAACACAAACATCCGGGAACGGTGAAATGGTTGAGCTTGGTGTGTTATCCACGCTTGATACCATTCAAAAACTTGCCGGATTTGGCGCTCCCAAACGTTATCTGGTACTTTTTTTGAATAATGCTGAATTGCGCGCGGGTGGCGGTTTTATTGGAAGTTACGCAACACTGCGCGTTGATAATGCCCGCGTTAGCGATTTGTTTATACAAGGTTCAGAGTTTGTAGGACGTGATGCCGCGGCAAAAGCATTTCCGCAAGCACCTACCGTGCTCGCCGCTATGATGGGCACTTCTCGTTGGTATTTTCGGAATGCCAACTGGTCGCCAGATTTTCCTACCAGCGCGCATCAAGCCGCAACATTATATGCGCTCCAGACCGGTGATACGCAACCATTTGATGGGGTCATTGGTATTACACCGGATATTGTGACGGCGCTTTTAGAGCTGACCGGGCCGGTGACGGTTCAGGGTATTGAGTTTACGCCACAGAATGTTGCGGAAAAAATTCAATATGAAGTTGAGCAAGGATATGTAGCACGCGGTTTGCCGGCACAGGAGCGTAAATATATTTTGCGTGATGTAACACAGGCGTTGCTTGTAAAATTGGGCGAGGATTTAGTTGCTAACCTTGGTAATCTGCTTGGCGCGTACCACGATTTAATCGTGGGCGGGCATGTCATGATTGTTTCATTTGATGAAGCACTGCAGGGAGAGCTTGACACGCTTGGTTGGTCAGGCCGTGTCATGAACCCAACCGGAGATTATCTTTCTGTTGTTGACAGTAACATCAATAGCGCCAAAACCGATCCGGCTGTGAAACGTTCTTTTATGTATAACATCCATGAAGTCAATGGCACCTGGGTTGCAGACCTCACGCTTGATTACACGCATGAACGGGCCCCTGATTGGCGTACAACGGCATATAAGACCTATACGCGCGTATATGTACCTGCTGGCAGTGAGTTGTTGAATGCGCAGGGATGGCGCGCTGTGCAAGCCGGAGCACTTGCTGATATTAATAAAGAAGAATTGGGCAAGACGGTTTTTGGTGGTTATTTTACGGTTGCGCCTAAGAGTTCTCGCACAGTTCGTTTGAGTTATCGACTGCCCGCATCAGTGGGCGAAGCTATAGCCGCGGGTACCTATGATTTGTATGTTGAAAAACAATTGGGCGCTGCCGGGCACACGTTTAATTTTCGGCCGGTTTTCAACAGGCCTATCTCTTCTGTAGAGCCCGCAGGCACGGTTGAGGGTGCGGGTTATTTCCAGACCGTTTCGCTTGATCAAGACAGAACCTTTCACGTTGCTTTTTAATCCAGCCCTCATAACCGCATGGCATTATTTTTAAAAAAAGTAGGTATTGATTTAGGTACCACGAACGTTTTGGTTTACGTTCCAAAGCGCGGTATTGTTATTAATGAACCGTCCGTGGTTGCCATTTCAAAAGAAGACGGGAAAGTTCTTGCCGTTGGCCATGACGCCAAGGATATGATTGGCAGAACTCCGGACTCCATCGTCGCTCAACGTCCTTTGAAGGATGGTGTTATTGCTAACTATCGCACCACAGAAGCCATGTTGCGTTATTTTATCAACAAGGCCCTGGGTGGTGTGCGTTTGTTTCGTGCAGAAGTTATGATCGCCGTGCCCGGGGGTATTACCTCAACGGAACGTCGTGCCGTTATTGATGCGGCCATGGCAGCGGGCGCGCGCGCCGCGTATATTATTAAAGAGCCCATTGTGGCCGCTATTGGCGCGGATATCCCTATTGGGAGCGCATCGGGCCATATGATTATTGATATTGGCGGTGGTACTGCGGAAATTGCCGTGTTGTCCCTCGGGGGTATTGTCGCCAGTGGTTCAGTGCGAATCGGCGGTAATAAGTTTGATGCAGCCATTGCTGAACATGTGCGCAAGAAATATAACCTGGCGGTTGGGGAGCGCACTGCAGAAGAAATTAAAATTGAAATTGGTTCCGCCATGTATGTTGATCGCAACATGACTATGGAAGTAAAAGGCCGCGATATGATAAGTGGTCTGCCGCGCACCATTACGGTTTCTTCTCATGATGTTACTGACGCCATTCAAGTTGAGCTTGAAGGACTGATTCAAGCCGTTAAAGAAGTGCTCCACAAAACACCGCCGGAACTTTCTGCTGATGTTATGGACAAGGGTATGATTTTGTCTGGCGGGTCTTCACTGTTGCGTAATTTAGAAGAATTGTTTGCCCAAGCGACCGGCGTGCCTGCTTATGTTGCAGAAGAGCCGTTATTGTGCGTGGCCAAGGGTACGGGCATTGCGCTTGAAAATTTGGAAAGTTATAAACGCAGCATTTTGGCCACACGGTAAAGTGGTGTATACTGGAGGTACATGATCGCACAGCGCCTGAAGAAGGATCTTAATTATTATGAAGCAATCGCCGCCTTGGTGGGAACGATAATCGGGGCAGGCGTTCTTGGAATACCTTTCGTTATTGCAAAGGTAGGTTTTTTGATTGGTGCGCTGTTTATGGTGGTTATGGCTGTTTTGGTTGTTGTGCTACATTTGATGCTGGGCGAAGTGGTAACGGCTACGCGCGAACCATTGCAATTGGTTGGTTTGACGCGACGCTATTTGGGGAAGGGGGCCGGGTGGATTATGGGTTTGGCTTATGTTCTTTCATTGAATGGTGTTTTGCTTGCGTATCTTGTTGGTGTTGGAGATGTGTTTGCCGCGTTTGTTCCTGGAACCGCGTTCATGTGGAGTGTTATTTTTTTTGTACTTGGCTCGTTTGTGGTGGTGTCTGGTGTTGCGTTTGCCAAGCATGTGAGTTTTGTTATGACCGCGGTTAAAGTTTTGGTATTGCTTGGTATTATTATTTTGAGCGTACGCGGGGTTGCTGCGGAGCATGTGCAAACCATTTCATGGGAAAATATTTTTTTACCGTTTGGTGTGATTTTGTTTGCTTTGTCAGGTATTAGCGCGTTGCCGCTGGTTGAAATTATTGACCACAAAAAACGTGAATTCAAACGTGTCATTGTAGTGGGCACGTTGATTGCCGCGGTGTTGTATTTCTTTTTTGCGCTTGCCGTTGTGGCAGTAACCGGCTCTGCCACAACCGAGGTTGCTACGATTGGTTTGGGGCAGGCGCTCGGGCCGCTGGTGCTTGTTTTTGGTAATGTATTTGCTTTTTTTGCCATGGGGAGTAGTTTTATTTTAATAGGTCTTGCTTTGACTGGCGTGTACAGTTTTGATTATAATGTGCCACGCGTACCCGCAGCGCTCTTGGCATGCGCTGTACCTTTTGTCTTGTTTGTTGCAGGCGCGCGGCAATTTGTGACTATTTTGGGTTTGGTTGGTTCTCTGTTTATTGCGCTTGAAATGTTCTTGATTGTGCTTGCCTTTTTAAGAATGCGCCGTACGGCGCCCTCTGCATCGTCCCGTTATATTCAGCATCCGCGTTTGTGGGGGTATACTTTGTTGACCGTGTTTGCCATTGCTGGCGCGCTCGGCGTTTGGGAGTGGCTTTCTAATATATAACGTAGTATATGCCCTTATTACACGCTTTAATACTTGGTATTGTGCAGGGTTTGAGCGAATTTTTGCCCATATCCAGTTCTGGGCATCTTATTATTATTCCCGCTGTGTTTGGCTGGGATGTACAGAGTTTGTTTTTTGATGTTTCCGTGCATATAGGCACGGTGCTTGCGGTCATTGTATTTTTTCGCAAACGTTTGTGGCGCATTATACAAGATTTTTTTTATGGTAAACCGCGTATTGTTTTGTGGGTTGTATTGGCAACCATTCCAGCCATGATTGCTGGCATATTTTTAGATGATATGGTTGAAACAATTTTTAGAAATCCAAAAATTGTTGTTTTTAATTTGATGTTTTGGGGTATTGTGTTGTGGTGTGCTGATGTATATCGGAAAAAAACAAATAAGATTGTTGAACTTGAAAACGTGGGTTCGTGGCGCAGTTTGTTGGTAGGTGTTGCGCAAGCCATTGCGCTTATTCCAGGTACCTCGCGTTCCGGTATCACCATAACCGCCGGATTGTTTTCAAAGTTGACGCGTCGTGCCGCGCTTGAATTTTCATTTCTCATGAGCATCCCCGTTATTGTTGCGTCTGTACTTTTGAAAGGTATCGTGTATATAAAAAATCCGGTTGAGTTTATTGGTTTTGCCCCGCTTCTTACCGGCGTTGCCGCGTCATTTGCGAGTGGCTTGTTTGCGCTGTGGATTTTGTGGCGTATTGCCGCGTCATACCGTTTTTGGCCCTTTGCCTTATACCGTTTACTTTTGGGGATAATTTTGTTAGTGTGGTTGTTGTAAGTATGAAAATCGAACAATTATTAAAGAAAATTCACGCATTAAGCGCAAAAGCAAAAACTCCTGTATACCCGGTTGGTGGTTTTGTTCGTGATTATATTCTTGCCGGTAATGCACTTCCTGAGACAAAAGATATTGATTTTGTGGTGCTGGGGAGCGGCGTTGCTTTTGCGCGCACCGCTATAGACACGCTTAAAGGCGAGGATTTTGTTGCCTTTGAAGAATTTGATACCGCGCGATTTCGCATTGATGACATAGTGATTGAATGCGCTGGTGCGCGCTCTGAAAATTATCAGGAAGCATCGCGCAAGCCGCACGTTACGGCGGTAGCAACACTTGAAGAGGACTTGAAGCGTCGTGATTTTACTATTAATGCCATGGCGCTGGAATTAACAGCAAAGGGTGTTGGTGCGATTATTGATCCACGTGGCGGTCAAAAAGATCTTACGCGCAGAATTATTCGCACACCGCTTGCACCGGAAGAAACATTTAGCGATGACCCTTTGCGCATTATTCGCGCATGTCGTTTTGCCGGCCGTTTTAATTTTGCTATTGAAGAACATACCAAAACAGCAATTACCAAAAATATAGAACGCTTAAGTGTGGTGTCATGGGAGCGTATTAAAGAAGAATTGGATAAGATGCTCACGCATGAAAAACCTTCATCTGCGCTAATCCAACTCTATGCCATGAGTGTTTTGGAATACATTGCACCTGAGTTAACGGCGCTTGATGGCGTGGAATATGTGGGTGACAAGGGGCACAAAAATCAGTTTACGCATACACTTCAAGTGCTTGATCAAATGATTCCATTGTCAGACAAACTCAATTTACGCTGGGCGGCGTTCTTGCATGATATTGGCAAAGCGCCCACCAAACGGTTTGATAAAAAACTTGGGTGGACGTTTCATGCGCATGATTTTGTGGGTCAAAAAATGTTTGGCGTTATGGGGCGGCGATTGCGTTTTGATACACACAGTATTAAATACATCCAAAAATTGATCCGCTGGCATCTGCGCCCCATTGCGCTATGCGATGAAGGCATCAGTGACAGTGCTGTGCGTAGATTAATTGTAAATATGGGAGATGATCTTGAAGATTTACTCAAACTGTATCGCGCTGATATTACCACCAAGAATCCACGCAAGCTAGCGCAACGCGCAGAGGATTATGAGCGGTTGCTTGAACGCATTGAAGAGGTGCGTGAAACAGATCGTTTGCGCGCGTTTCAGTCCCCGGTGCGCGGTGAAGAAATTATGCAACTGTGTGGTTTGAAACCCGGCAAAGACGTGGGCACGTTCAAAACAGCCATTGAAGAGGCCATTTTGGAGGGGATAATCCCCAATGAATATGAGGCGGCCAAGGCGTACCTCTTAAAAATAAAAGGTAGCATTCTCAAGTGACAGTTTGAGTTTTTTCTGCTATACTATAAGTACACATTATATGGATATAAACTTACTGTGGAACGAATTTTTGGTTCGCCCTGTTTTTAATATATTAATCTGGATTTACAATGAAATGGCCAACGCCAATTTGGGCGTCGCGGTTATTTTACTTACGCTTGGTTTACGCATTGTTTTGTTGCCTTTTTCCATTTTTTCCATGCTCGGTAAAGGGCGCGCAGTGATACTTCAAAAGAAATTAAAAGAAATTGCGCGCGACTTTAAAGGTGACAAAGTTGCCATGAAAGAAGAGTTTAGGCGCGTCATGAAGCAGCACAAATTGCGGCCCTGGGCACGAGCCATAAGTTTGGCAGTCCAGGCGCTTGTGTTGCTTATTTTGTATCAAGTGTTTAAAACAGGCTTGCGCGGTGAAGTTATGGTGCACACGCTGTATCCTTGGGTTGATTTTCCGGCGCGAGTTAACACTGACTTTTTAGGATTTAATTTGGCGGTTTCAAACATATACTGGGCCGGTAGCGTTGGCGTTATTCTGTTTCTTGAGATCTATATTCAAAACAGACGCAAAGCAAAAGCAAGCATCCAGGACATGTGGTTTTCCATTTTATTTCCTCTAGCAAGCGTTTTTGCGCTGTATATGCTTCCTATGGCTAAGTCCATTTTTATATTGACTTCTATGGCTTTTAGTTTTATACTACTATTTGTGCAGCGTTTTCTTAACCGCCCTGATTCAGAGGCCTTTGAAGGCCCTACAGGGCACGGAGGGCATTAAAACCATCTATGAGTAGCCAAGATTCAATTGATAAGATGATGTATTCGTTTGTTATGGAGGATGTTTTGAAAGGTCTTTTCATTCATGTACAACCGGGGTATGTCGCGTGCGTGTATGATTTGGGCAGGGGAGTTTTAAAAAAAGTATTAACACCCGGATTGCATTTGAAAGTTCCGTTTTGGCAGAAAGCAAAATTGTTTAACACCCAGACGCTTGAGTATGATATAACGGGTGAGTTTAATCCCCATCATGAGCGCGCGCTTGGCGATGTACCTGTTCCGGCGGTGACGCATGATGGTGACAAAGTGGAAGTTGAGGGAACCATTTTATTGCGTTTGGACATGAAAAAGATTCCTGAAATTTGGCAGAATATTGGTGAGGATTTTGTTGAAAAAATTGTCCGGCCAACCATTCGCAGCCGCATGCGCATGGTGATTTCTGAATTTAATCACGATGATATTGTTGGTTCTAAGCGCCAGCACGTTGAAGCAAAACTTCAAAAAGAGCTTGAAAGCATTTTTGCCGAGCGGGGGATTATGGTGGAAAACGTATTGCTTTCAGAGGTGAGCTCGCACTCTTCGCACGTGAAACACTAACGTCATATTAAAATGGATTCAAGCGGCTGATGCGTTCCCGCTTGAATCCATGTGCCCACCCCCTTGACAGGGGTTTTTGCTTTGTATATACTACCTTTAGCACTCTGGATAGTTGAGTGCTAATCAGGAAAATATGCAAAAAACAAGGCAAGAAACCATTCTTTCCTACATGGTTGAGGCCTATATAAAAAATGCCGAACCGGTCGGGTCAAAACGCCTGTGCGATGACTACGGGCTTGATTGTAGTTCAGCAACGGTTCGCGCCGAGCTTTTGGACCTTGAAAAAAAAGGCCTTTTAATCCAGCCACATACATCAGCCGGGCGTATCCCTACAGAAAAAGGATATCGTTATTTTGTTGAACGGCTTATGGACGAGCAGGCACTGCCGGACAAAGAAGCAACGTTGCTTCAAGAGGCATGGGGTGTCGCACAAACATTTGAAGAGCGTTTAAAGTCACTGGCAAAGATTGTCGCAGAGCTCGCCTACAACACGGTTATTATTGCTTATAGCCCCAAAAACGTGTATTATACAGGTATTAAAAATTTGTTTAGCCAACCCGAATTTGCGGAGTTTGCGCTTGTCACCAGCATCTCAACCGTGCTTGATGAACTAGATGAACACCTTGATGATTTGTTTGCTTTTGGGGGCGACAAAATTGAAGTTTTAATTGGCAAAGACAATCCACTGGGTAATCGGTGCAGCGCCATTACCACGCGCATCGCAGACGGCGGCGGCGTGATGACGCTCTTGGGGCCTATGCGTATGGATTATGGGCGCAATATTTGTTTGGTTGAACAAGCAAAATACACAATGTCACACTAACATGTCAGACAACAAAGAAAACAGAGATATTTCCGTTATTGTGGGTATTTTCATTCAAAATGAAAAAGAAGAATTTTTGTTTTTCCGCATGCCCAAGTGGGACAATAAATGGAGCATATGTGGCGGACATGTCCAGCGTAATGAAACACTTGAAGATGCGGCGCGACGTGAATTGAAAGAAGAAATTGGTTTGCGCTCGGATACGTTGTCATTTATGAGTTACTTTGAAATTATTAAGCCATCTGATTTTCAACTTGACAAACATTTTGTAGGATTTAATTTCCGTATGCAAGTTACAGGGAGGCCGGAGGTGAAAACCAATGAAGAGCTCGGCGAACAACGTTGGATGACCGCAGATGTTGCGCTCAAACAAAAAGATCTTAATTCTTTGACACGGAAAACACTTGAAGGTTTGCAAGAGGGCAAGACATGCAATTCTTGCGAAGAACTGCGCATCGGTTGGCAGCGCGCGCTTGCTGATTATCAAAATTTGAAAAAAGAAGTTGAAGCAAAGCGTGGTGAGTGGGCGCAAGAAGCAATTAAACGTGGTGTTGAAGTATTTTTACCGGTATACGAGAACATGAAAAAAGCATTCGGGCATACACCGGCAGTTGACGGCGGTGCGTGGAAAGCGTGGGCTACAGGGTGTCAGCATATAGTTCGACAATTCAGTGATGTGTTTTCAGCACTAGGTGTTGAATCCATCGAGACCATTGGTGAGCAATTTAATCCCGTGTTTCACGAGGCGGTAGGGGAGCAGGAATCAGACAAGCCATCAGGCGAAATTTTGGAAGAACTTGAAAGCGGGTTCAAAATGGGGGATCGCGTGCTTAAAGTTGCCCGGGTCATAATCAGTAAATAATTTTTATCATATGGATCACACAAAAGAAACTACCATCGTTGAAATGCCGCTTGGCGGGCTTGATCCTAAGGACATAGAAGTGTCTGTATCAAGTGGCATTTTAACCATTAGCGGGCATACCAAAAAAGAAAAAGAAGTTGATGAGAAAGGGTATTATCGCAAAGAGGTGCGGACCGGATCATTTTTCCGCCAAATGGCTTTACCGCCCGGCGTGGATGAAGATAAATTGAAAGCAGAATGTGAAGATGGTGTGTTAAGAATTATGTGCCCTGTGCTGTTGAATGCCCCGAAAAAGCAACCGGTCACTATCGAAATATAGAGTACTATAGTAGCTCCTCGGCTCGGAAATGTGATAGCTGTGCTATCCCATTTCTCTCGCACTACGTCGCTAATAAAAAAAATAAAATAAAAAAACTATGGCAAAAATAATCGGAATAGATCTCGGAACAACTAACTCATGTGTCGCTATTATTGAAGGTGGCCAGCCCAAGGTGCTTGAAAACAAAGAGGGTATGCGCACTACGCCGTCTGTGGTTGCTATGTCAAAGACAGGTGAGCGGCTCGTAGGTATGCTTGCCAAGCGCCAGGCCGTTACAAACCCGGGCAATACATTGTACTCTATTAAGCGGCTCATTGGACGCAGATTTTCTGACCCTGAAGTGCAGCAGATGATGCGCGTGGCACCGTATAAAATTGTACAGCGCGGTGAAGGTGTTGCCGTGAAAATGGGTGACAAAGAATATACGCCGCAGGAAATTTCTGCTATGGTGCTTCAAAAATTAAAAGCAGATGCAGAAGAGCGCTTGGGTGAAAAAGTTAATGAAGCGGTTATCACCGTGCCGGCGTATTTTGACGATGCGCAGCGTCAGGCAACAAAAGATGCTGGTGAAGTCGCAGGTCTTACCGTGAAGCGTATTATTAATGAGCCAACTGCCGCTGCATTTGCTTATGGCTTTGACAAAAAAATAAATCAAAAAATTGCGGTGTATGACTTGGGCGGCGGTACATTTGATATTTCCATTCTTGATATTGCTGATGAAGGCGGCCAGTCAACCGTAGAAGTCAAGGCCACTAATGGCAACACGCACCTGGGCGGTGATGACTTTGATCAGGTTTTGATTGAATATGTTTTGGCTGAATTTAAGCGTCAGGAGGGTATGGATTTATCAAAAGACCCTCTGGCGCTTCAACGCATTAAAGATGCTGCGGAGAAAGCCAAAATTGAGCTCTCCAGCGCCGTGGAAACAGAAATTAATCAGCCGTTTATTACTTCAGGCCCGGAAGGTCCCAAGCACTTGGTTCTTAAGATGTCTCGTGCTAAACTAGAAGAGTTGGTGGGGGAGTTGGTGGAAAAGACCTTTGGGCCGGTTCGCCAGGCACTTGCTGACTCTGGGTTTAAAAAAGAGGATATTAATGAAGTAGTCATGGTGGGTGGTATGACGCGCATGCCACTGGTGCAGCGCAAAGTTGAGGAGTTTTTTGGCAAAAAACCGCATTTGGGTGTGAATCCAGATGAAGTGGTTGCGGTTGGCGCTGCTATTCAGGCCGGTCAATTTGAAGGTTCGCTTGGCAAAGATATTTTGCTTTTGGATATTACTCCGCTTTCACTTGGTCTTGAAACCATGGGTAGCGTGATGACCAAGCTCATTGAGAAAAATACCACCATACCCACCTCTAAGACACAGACATTTTCAACAGCTGCAGACAGCCAGCCATCAGTTGAAATTCATGTGTTGCAAGGTGAGCGTCCCATGGCCGCAGATAATAAAACGCTTGGGCGGTTTATGTTGGACGGTATTCCGCCTGCGCCACGCGGTGTTCCGCAAATTGAGGTTTCATTTGATATTGACGCCAATGGTATTTTGAATGTTAAGGCAAAGGATAAAGCAACCAACAAAGAACAATCTATCCGTATTGAGGCATCCAGTGGTCTTTCCAAGGAAGAAATTGAGCGCATGAAAAAGGATGCTGATGTGCACGCGGCTGATGACCAAAAGAAACGTGAGTTTATTGAAGTCAAAAATACCGCGGATACGTTAGTGTACACCTCTGAAAAATTAATTCATGAAGCAGGTGAAAAGAAAATGAATTTGTCCGATGACGACAAAAAGAAATTGCAAGAAAAAATTGATGCTTTGAAGAAGGTTAAAGATGGCGAAGATGTTGAGTCAATCAAAAAAATGTCTGATGAGCTGGGACATGTGGCGCAAGAAATCGGCACTAAGATGTATCAATCCGCCTCTGGCGGACAGGCAGGTGGTGCTGCTGGCGCACAGGGTGCTCCAGGCGCTGGTGGGCCGCAGGAACCGCCTCAAGGCGGTAAAAAGCCAGGGGACGATGTGGTTGAGGGTGAGGTTGTAGATGGGAAATAAAAATTCTTAACTTAATTATCTATGCGGGAAGCAAGAGAAGGATATCGTCCGCCAACCATTGATTGGGCAAAAGGCAAGACATCTAACTGGCTATTTGCAGCAGATTTACGCGATAAAGAAGCACCAAAAGTGATTCATGGTGATAAAGAGAAGCGTGAAGCAGAGGCAATTAGCACTGAAGTGGAGAGACGCCGTAAAATGATTCAAGAAGCAGCAAATAAGTTTGTGGCATCTCCTTCTGATGCAACACGACGCGCGTTGGTGACCACGTTTGATGATTTTTTTCCACAAGATGCAGAACGCGGCCGTGCATTACTCGTTGACTTGCTGCATACTTTGAGTGATGAGTATGGTATTCATATAGGTGGATTTTCCACTGAATATCCTCGTGTTGAGACCAAGAGAATTGATGAAGCTGCTTAATTGGATGGCATGTCAAAAGATTACTACAAAGTCCTCGGCGTAGACAAAAACGCAAGTGCCGAAGATATTAAAAAGGCCTACCGGAAAATGGCGCACCAGCATCATCCGGACAAGCCCGGCGGCAGTGAAGAAAAGTTTAAAGAAATAAACGAGGCCTTTCAAGTACTTGGTAACCAAGAAAAACGCCAAAAATTTGATCAGTACGGCGCTGATTTTGAACAGCAGGGCGGTTTTGGCGG
>DNQG01000031.1 GCA_003501255.1 Candidatus Magasanikiibacteriota bacterium | reverse complement strand
GACAGTATCCCGGAACTTTTTGCCGAAGGAGTAAAGTGGAAAGAAAAAATTGACTAACCATTTTTAATTGGATATAATTGGATATAGTTAATATATCCAATTAAGCTATGACTAAAAACAGCCAAAAACTGACAAAAAAACACGTGTCCCCAGACAATTTTGCCAAGCGGATTGAACAAATTCCGTCTGTTATCGTTTCTAAAATCGCCAAAATTGACGAGCTAAAAGGGCAATGGATAACCGGGGCTCGTTTGAGTCCGCAAGTATTAGGTCGTTTGAAACGCTCGGTTTTGATTACTTCCACCGGCGCTTCCACTCGTATTGAAGGCTCACGACTTTCTGACGAAGACATTGAAAAACTGATGCGCGGTATTAACATCCAAAAATTTACCAACCGCGATAAACAAGAGGCACGGGGATACTATGAACTACTTGAAAATGTCTTTAATTCATGGAAAAACTTAAAATTCAGCGAAAACACGATCAAACATTTTCACCAAGAACTGCTCAGATATGTGGATAAAGATGAAAAACATCGAGGCGAATACAAAAAAGGCGAAAACAAAGTTCACATGGTAGACGAAGTCGGCCAGTCCGTCGCCATTCTTTTTGACACCTCACCGGCATATCTTACCCCAGGCCAGATGAATGATTTGGTTGAATGGACACAAAACGCATTGGAGGAAAATAGACATCATCCGCTACTCGTGATTGGAAATTTTTTAGTTGAATTCCTAAAAATTCATCCCTTCACCGACGGAAATGGACGATTGTCTCGTGTCCTTACAAACCTGCTTTTATTACAAGCCGGATATGCATATATTCCATACGTTTCTCATGAAAAATTGGTTGAGGATAACAAACCCGATTATTATATTGCTTTACGGCGTAGTCAAAAAACCATGGGAACGAAAAAAGAAACTATCACTGACTGGCTTGATTTTTTCTTGGATATTATTTTGAAACAAGCGCACATGGCGGTTGAGTTATTGTCTAAGGAAAATATAGAAAAAATACTGTCTGAAAAACAACTGATTGTTTGGCAGTATATTGAAAAGACAAGAGAAACAAGCACCGGTGATGTTGTGGAAAACACCAAAATAGCCAGACCAACTGTAAAACAAACACTTGATGTACTGCTCAAACTTAAAAAAATTGAGAGAGTCGGGCTTGGCAGAAGCGCACGATATAGAATACTTTAAGCTGAAGTAAAAATAATGTATACCTGCTATGCAAACACAAACAAAGAAATGCCAAAATTGTAAAGCTGCATTTGCCATTGAACCCCGAGATTTTGAATTTTATGCCTCAATGGACGTCCCACCACCCACGTTCTGCCCACCCTGCCGACTTCAACGGAGATTGGCATGGAGAAATGAACGAGCCCTGTACCAACGTCCGTGCGCGTTGTGCGGCAAAACCGTGGTGGCGTTACAACATCCTGAAAGCAAACTTACCACGTACTGCAATTCATGTTGGTGGAGTGACGGATGGAACGCGCTTGAGTATGGTCGCGACTATGATTTTTCACGGCCGTTTTTTGAACAGTTCCGCGATTTGATGCACCAGGTGCCGGAACAAAGTTTGTTTGTCATGTACGCGACACTCGTCAACAGCGAATACAATAACATGAATCATTATTTGAAAAATTGTTATTTGCTTTTCAATTCTGATTATGCGGAAGATTGTATGTATGGCACTGAAGTGGAACACTCAAAAGAATGTGTGGATGTGACCATGGTGGATGAATGCGAGTTGACGTATCAAAGTGTTAATTGTTTTAGATGTTACCAAACATATTTTTCAGTGGACTGTCTTAACTGCACTACAGTTTGGTTTTCAAAAAATTGCTCCTCATGTAGCGATTGTTTTGGATGTGTGAATTTGAAAAACAAGCAGTATTATATTTTCAACAAACCATTCACTAAAGAGGAATACCATAAAAAATTGAAAGAGTTTAATGTTGGGTCATACGTTGCTTTTCAAAAAGCGCAACAACAAGCCCGTGAATATTGGTTGAAATTTCCTTTCAAATACATGCACGGCACCATCAATGAAAATGTTTCCGGTGATTATATCCACCATTCCAAAAATGTACACGATAGCTTCATTGTTGTAGAAGCGCACAACTGCCGCTACTGCATGTGGCTTATTGTGAAAAACAATAAAAACTGTTACGACTACACGCAGTTTGGTGAAGATGCTGAAAACATGTATGAGTCAGCAGTGTGCGGCAAAGGAACCAACACGGTCATCGGCGGTTATCGTGTACTCGGATGCCATTCCATACGCTACAGTATGCATTGCTATGATACGAACGACTTGTTTGGTTGCATTGGTGTGCGTAAACAAAAATATTGTATTTTGAACAAACAATACACTAAGGAAGAATACAATGCATTGGTGCCAAAAATCATACAACACATGAAGGATATGCCTTTTCGCGATGAACACGGCCGTGTGCATACCTATGGCGATTATTTTCCTATTGCGTTGTCGCCGTATGCGTACAATGAATCAACGGCCATACAGTTTTTTCCTTTGACTAAAGAGGAGGCGCTCGCAGCCGGATATTCATGGAAAGATGACGGCGGACAAAACAAAATAATCACACTGCCCACGTCTGATTTGCCGGATGCTATTGCCGATGCAACTGATGGATTAGAGAAAGAAATTATTGGTTGCAGCCATGGCGGTTCTTGTAATCATCAGTGCACGCGCGCATTTAAAATAACGGCCCAAGAACTGTCATTTTACAAGAAAAATCAACTGCCATTGCCACGTTTATGCCCTAATTGCCGGCATTATGAACGTGTGCAATTAAAAAATGGCCTTGCGTTATGGCAACGAAAATGTAATTGCAGCGGCAATATGTCTGTACGTGGTACATACAAAAATGTGGCAACGCATGCGCATGGCAGCGCACCGTGCAAAAACGAATTTCAAACCACGTTTAGACCTGAACAAAAGGAAATCGTGTATTGTGAGGCGTGTTACCAAAAAGAGGTTGAATAAACAAAACCACCCCGTTAGGGGTGGCATTGGTAGCTCCACTTGGAGCGGAAGCCAGGATTATCAACAACTTTATAATACCATATTATTTTTATCTTGTCAATAGACCCTAAGGGCGGTGGACCCGCGGGGAATCGAACCCCGGGAGCCGTGGTTGATAATCCTGGCTCCGCACCAGGCCGGGCCCACCGCACTAATTACATTAAACGACTTAATACTATTTATCCAGCAAACGCTGTGGAAAAACTGTGTATAANNGGCAAAAAGCGCGTATTATTTTTCGTAACTTCAAAACATTATACAGCCGCACATCTGACAAATCCGGCAAGCCACTTATTTCAGCATACGCGCCTGATGCACTCTGTGTTGTGTGGGACACGGATGAATGGTGGGCAGATGACTGGGATGATCTTGCACATGGACGCGACATTGATTTTACTAAACCATTTTTCCCGCAAATTGGCGAGCTCATGAAAATGCAGCCGCGATTTTCTATCATGAACGTGAACAGTGAAAACTGCAAATTTTCAAACATGACGGTGCGTAGTAAAAACTGTTATATGGTGTTTGGGTGCGTGGATGATGAAGATTGCTACTACGGGCATATTGTGTGGGACTCGGTTGATTGTATGGATGCGCTCTACGCATACAAATGCCAGTTGTGCTATGAATGCATTGATACAGTCAATTGTTACAACTGCACCTGGTGCCAAGAGTGTGAGAATTGC
>DNQG01000023.1 GCA_003501255.1 Candidatus Magasanikiibacteriota bacterium | reverse complement strand
ATGTTTTTTGGCGTATAATGGCGAGTACGAAGTGACGCCGATGTATATTCCGGTTTCCATGGATACGGTACGTGATGACAGCTCATGGAAAAGTTTAAAAAATATTTATCGCCAGCAACGGCGTTGGGCATGGGGAACGGAAAACATCCCGTATATTTTGTGGCATTACCATCGCATGAAAAAAGAAGGTAAGGCCATTGCATGGGCAAAGCGCACACGCTATTTATTTCATCAAATGGAAGGTAAAATTTCTTGGGGCACGACCGCGCTTATTCTTTTATTGTTTGGCCGCTTGCCATTGTGGGTTGCNNTATCAAGTTACAACATAAGGCCGTCATGATTTTGCAATGGATTTTATTGCCCGTATCTCTGTTGGTGGTTTCCGCCGTGCCTGCCATTGAAGCGCAAACGCGACTTATGCTTGGTCGATACTTGGGATTTGATGTGAGCCAGAAAAAACGCAAACAAAAAATGTATGAATGATTTTGTACATCTCCACGTTCACAGTCATTATTCGCTATTACATGCGTTGCCGCAGATTCCGGCACTGGTGAGCCATGCCAAAAAACAAAACATGAAGGCACTAGCGCTTACGGATTATGGAAGCATGTATGGCGCTATTGAATTTTATGAGGAGTGTCTGAAACAAGAAATCAAGCCCCTTGTGGGATTTGAAGCATATGTGGTACCGGGTTCGCGGTTTGAAAAAAATTTAAAAGATGATGTGGTGTATCATCTTGTTTTGCTTGCAGAAAATCTTGAAGGGTATAAAAACCTCATGCAGTTGACGTCCCGGGGGCACCTGGAAGGATACTACAACGTACCGCGCGTTGATAAAGAATTATTGCGTCAGTATCACCACGGGGTGATTGCCTTGTCTGGATGTTTGGAGGGTGAATTGCCGCGGCACATCAAAAATGGGGACTCACCAGAGACCATAAAAAAAGTGGCGCTTGAGTATCAGGATATTTTTGGTGCAAATAATTTTTATTTGGAATTGCAAGATCACCCGGACCGTCCGGGGCAGGTGGCGGTNNCTGCACCCGGATGATGCAGAGGCGCAAGATGTCATGACATGTATTCGTGAGGGGAATACCATGAATAGCACAGAACATTTGAGTATGCGCACAGTTGACAGATCATTTGGCACCACAAAAGATATTGTAAGTCGTTTCCAACATGTGCCCGAGGCGCTCGCCAATACCGTGGCCATTGCCGATCGTTGTAACCTGAAAATTGAATTGAATAACTGGCACTTTCCGCCTATTGGTATTACACCGGGGAAAAACGCAGATGAGGATTTGCATGACCAGACCTATGAAAAAATTGCAAAATTGGTTCCTGATGTTACGTTAGAGATGAGAAAACGTATTGAATATGAGCTTGAGATTATTAAAAACAAATGTTACTCGCCCTATTTTTTGGCGGTTGCGGATTATGTGGGCTATGCGCGCGCGAACGGGATTATAGAAACCACGCGTGGTTCGGCGGCCGGTTCTTTGGTTGCGTATGCATTAGGCATTACCACGGTCAACCCTATGTTTTTTAAGTTGCCGTTTGAACGATTTTTAAACCCACAACGCCCCAGCGCGCCTGATGTTGACGCGGATTTTGCCGATGACAAACGTGATGAAATGATTGCTTATGTGACGGAAAAATACGGTGCGGATAAGGTTGCACAAATTATTACGTTTGGAACCATGATGGCACGCGCGGCTGTGCGTGATGTGGGGCGCGCACTTGGGCTTGCGTATGGATTTTGCGATCAAGTGGCAAAACTCATTCCGTTTGGCAAGCAGGGTTTTCAAATGACCATAGCGCAAGCGCTCAAGCTTGAACCGGATTTAAAAAAATTATATGAAAATAATCCGGACGTGAAACGACTTTTGGATATTGCACAAAAAGTTGAGGGTTGCGCGCGCCACACATCCATTCATGCGGCCGGCGTGGTTATCGCGGACACCACGCTTACTGACTTTACGCCTATTCAACGTGAAACAGGTGGGGAACGCATTACCACGCAATATGACATGCACTCGGTGGAAGCGGCAGGACTTTTGAAAATGGACTTTTTGGGCATTAGAAACCTTTCCATCTTGGGACGCGCTGTTGAGCTGGTAGAGGAGCGCCACGGCGTGCATATTGATTTGCAAACATTGTCTTTTGAAGATAAAAAAACATATCAGATGCTGGCCCGGGGTGAAACTATGGGTGTGTTTCAGCTTGCGGGTTCGGGCATGACGCGCTATTTAAAAGAGCTGCGCCCTACGGATATTCACGATATTATGGCCATGATTGCGCTTTTCCGACCGGGTCCGATGGAATCAATCCCGGAGTATATCAAGCGCAAACACAATCAGGATTTGATTACCTATTTGGATGATCGTTTGAAACCTATTTTGGAAAGGACCTTTGGTATTTTGGTGTATCAAGATGACGTTATGTTGATTGCCATTGAGTTGGCAGGTTATTCATGGCTTGAGGCCGATAAATTCAGAAAAGCCATGGGTAAAAAAATTCCGGCAGAAATGGTTGCACAGAAAACAAAATTTTTAATCGGTTGCGTGGATAAAGGCATGCCAAAGGTGAAGGCAGAATACATGTGGTCTTTGATTGAGCCGTTTATGGGATACGGCTTTAACAAAGCACATGCTTCAAGTTATGCCGTGGTTGCATTTCAAACCGCGTATTTGAAGGCAAACTATCCGGCTGAATATATGACTGCCGTGCTTTCTGCTGAAGCGCACCATACAGATAAAATTGCCGCGATTGTGCATGAATGTAAACGCATTGGCATTGCCGTGTTGCCGCCGGATGTGAATGTATCAGGACCGGATTTTACCATGGGTAAAGATGCGGAAGGAAAAGATTGCATCAGGTTTGGTTTAAACGCCATTAAAAATTTGGGTACGCATATTGCAACCGTGATTATGGAAGAGCGCACGGCTGGTGGCGCGTATAGTTCGCTTGAAGATTTTTTAACACGCATCCATGATAAGGACTTAAACAAAAAATCATTGGAAAGTTTAATCAAGTGTGGCGCCATGGATTGTTTTGATTTTGAGCGTTTACGATTATTGAGTAATAGCGACACGCTTTTGAACTTTCATCGTGAAATACAAAGTGCGACATTGAGTAATCAGGAATCATTGTTTGCCGGTGCGGGTTTTGTGAGTAGCGGTAAAATAAAATTAACCGGGAGTGTTGCGGCGAGTCAGGATGAGCGTGTGGTTTGGGAAAAGGAATTATTGGGATTTTATTTATCCTCGCACCCGTTTGAACGGTTTGTGAATGTATATGGTGATGTATTGACACCGCTCACAGAAATTGAAGGTATGGATAGGGCGAGTTGGGTTGTGGCAGGCGGGCTGCTTGCTGATGTTAAAAAGAAAATTACCAAACGCGGACAGATTATGCTTTTTATTACTTTGGAAGATATCAGTGGGCCGGTTGAAATGTTGGTATTTCCCAAGGTATACGAACAAACAACTGAATTGTGGAAAGAGGGCACGCCGATTGCCATTATCGGCAAGGTGCCGGAAGAAGAAGGTGATAACAAAATTTTTGTTGAAAAAGCGTTTGCGTTGCAACTTGAAGATCCTGATTCTATGCGTGCACAACTGGGCATAACGTCATTTGCACCGCGGCCGAGTGCTTTGGCTCGTGGCAATGGCGCACCGGCGCCGGCATCCCAGCCGCAACAGCAGGCAGGAAGCAAACGTCTGATTATTTCCTGTACACCTGATTTGCCAATTGACGGAAACGCTCTCCGCGAATTGATTAAAAAATATCCCGGTAAGTATCAGGTTGTTTTTGCCTCAAAAGATAATGGTAAAAAATTGGTGACGCCGCATTATGTACAACCGCACGGAGAGCTTTTAGAAAATTTGGAAACGTTGTTTGGCAAAGAAAGTATTACGGTTGAAGGTTAAGCGACACGCCAGTTAGGATCAACGTTTACTGTTTTCCACGAGTCAAGGGCCGGAAGGCCATTTTTTTGTATGTAGTATAATCCGGCAACGGCAATCATGGCTGCGTTGTCTGTACTGTAGCGGGGTTGCGGATTTACAAACGTGGTACGGTATTCATTCGGTAGAGTAGTCAGGGCAGCGGTCATAACAGCCACTAATTTTTTATTAGCAACAACACCACCGCCAGCCATGACGGTTTTTGGTTTGTAGCTCTTTATCGCAAGCACGGTTTTTGCTACCAGTACTTCTATAATAGCACATTCAACTTCTGCAGCAAAGGCCTCTTTGTGGGTGTGTAGGATATTAGGATTATCCCGTAAGGCATAGAGTGCAGCAGTTTTGAGGCCTGCAAATGAAAAAGCAAAGTCCGGCGAATCAATCATGGGGCGGGGGAGTTTGAACCCGGTTTCAGCGCCAACGTGTTGTGCAGCCAGCGCGCTTATTTTTGGTCCGCCCGGATATTCCAGACCCATAATTTTTCCGATTTTATCAAAACATTCACCGGCCGCGTCATCGCGCGTTTTACCCAAGAGTTCATACATGCCGTGATCGCGCATCAAAATAAGTTCTGTGTGGCCGCCGGAAACAATGAGGGCAAGCGCGGGGAAAACAATGGGTTCACCGGAGAGCCATGTGGAATATATATGACCTTCAATATGGTTAATGGGAACCAATGGTATCTGCCAGCTCATGCTTAAAGCACGCGCGGTTTCAACACCTACGAGCAAACTCGTCATAAGCCCGGGGCCTGCTGTAACGGCAATGNNTCATCGCACGATGATTCCATGGCGAGAATATGCATATTTTGAGCAGGGCCATTATATGGACTTACCATATATCTAAGGATATATTCTGCACTCGCTCGGGAAACAAATGCAAGCATTTATTATCTAGCGAAGCGAGTG
>DNQG01000014.1 GCA_003501255.1 Candidatus Magasanikiibacteriota bacterium | reverse complement strand
GACGCCATCAACCGGAATTTTTTCACCCGGACGCACCACAATGGTATCGCCAACAACGACCTGCTCAATGGGTACATCCAACGCCGTACCATTTTTAACCACGCGCGCTGTTTTAGGTTGTAATCCCATGAGCTTTTTGATTGCGTCCGATGTGCGACCTTTGGTTTTTGCTTCAAGCCACTTGCCCAGAATAACAAACGTGATAAGAAAAGCGGCTGTCTCAAAATACAATTCCGGAATTTTTTCCCCATCCAAACCAATAACTCTACCGGTTTTGACAAGGTAATTGATAAACTGCGCTAAACTGTAAAAGAAAGCAGTACTCGTGCCAATGGCAATCAAACTGTCCATGTTGAACGTCTTCATGCGCAAACTTGACCACATGCCCTTGTAAAAATCGGCGCCGATAATAAACTGAACTGGCAATGTAAGTACAAGTGAGATAATTCCAATATACGGCAGGATGAATGCACGCCCCGGCAAAAACAAGAAAAAGTCAAACAACATGAAGTAGAGCAGTGGAATACTCAATACAAGTCCCCAGATAAATTTTCTAAAATAACTTTTCGTGGTTTCCTCATGATGATGTTCTGTTCGCGCATCATGAGTACCCGCCACGTGTGCATGGTAACCTGATTTTTTTACCGCATCAATAATTTGTTCTGTTGATGTCAATGCTGCATCAAACGCTACGTGCGCTTTTTCTGCCGCAAAATTAACATTCACAGTTTTAACACCCGGCACTTTTTTAAGTCCGCGCTCAATGAGCCCGGCGCATGATGCACAATGCATGCCTTCAATGTTCAATTGTATGTTTTCCATCATAACGTGAAATTTAATTTGTTACACCACGGGCAGATGTGGAATCAGTGACAATAAATTTTCCGCGGTACATACCCATAGAACATGAAAATGGTATGACACCTGTTTCTGTTGGGGTGAACGTAATGATATTCTCTCCTGCACGGAGCTGCTGGCTTATGCCATATCGCGGCATTACAATAGATGACGCACAGGTAAAAGCCGATGTTGATTTAATGATCCATTTAACCGGACGGCCTTTTTCAATCCTAAAACTACTGGGCATATATCCGCTACCACTTTGAATCATAAACACCTCCTGCACAGGACCTGATGGCGCTGCAATAGCCGCATCTTGCGGTTTGCCTCCAAGTAATCGGCTCCCATTGGAAATATTGAACCAACCTAACATGATAACTACAAGCCCTGCGGTCATGAAGAATAGCCGTGCTTTTCTTCCTTTAAACACGGATGTAAGACCGCCAATACCCAACAGCCCCGGTGCAGTTCCTACGGCAAAAAGGCCCATAATTGCCATACCCTGCCAAAAATTGCCCGTACTGACGGCGTAAAGCTGCATTGCTTGCGTAAAGCCGCAGGGCAAAAAGAACGTCAACGCCCCCATGACCGTAGCGCTTTTATGGCTATATTCTTTCATCTCCTTGTGCAAACCAAAAAATCGGGCGATACCGGCAGGCAGTGTGATATTTTTATCCCGCAAAACCGGAAAGATCTCTATGAGTTTTAAACCAAAAAATATCATCACGCCGCCGATTACCATAGTCAGAAAACCCAACAAATTGGCAGATGGCTTAAAGGCCTGGCCCAAAACGCCAATAAAACCCCCCAATATCGCAAACCCAATTATACGGCCGATATTGAAGTAAATGTGCGGACGAAATTTCTGCTGCGCCGATGCTTCCGGGTGGCGTTCAGCATGGCGCGCTGAAAGACCAAGCACAAGCCCCCCAACCAATGCCATACACGTGGAGACACCGGCCACCAAACCAACAAGGAGCGCCACCGCGATTCCGGAACTCGACGCATTGACACTAAGATTAAACAAACCAAACCGTTGCGCCAACAGATATAATACCAAGATAATAAATGCTGCATACACCAAATCTTTATAATCAGCGGCACGGCGTGAAATCCACGGCGCTTTTTCTTTTTGACCAACTTCGTATCCCGCCTCTTGCACCGCTTTTATAATCTGATCCTGTTCCGGTTCTTTTCCCTGATACGTAATTTCAGCCATTCCTCGTTTTTGAAAAACCTTCACGGTCGCTACACCGGGAATTTTTTTTAATTGCTCCTCAACCAACAGTTCACACGATGCGCAATGCATGCCGCGAATAGGAATGGTACTATGACTCATATTCAGTTATCTTTTTTTGAAAGTTTGTACACTTTCATAACTTCTTGCGTTGCCTTGGCGTGCTGGCCGGATTTAATTTGTTCAACAACATGAGTTGACAGATGATTCCCCAACACAGCATCTTCAAAACTTGAAATGGCTTTTTTAACGGCGTTGGCCTGAGTGATAATATCAACACAATAAGCACCGTTTTCAAGCATCCCCTGCAAACCGCGGACCTGCCCTTCAATAATTTTAAGACGTTTTAACAGCTGATTTTTAAGTTCTTTCTTCATGCGTTCTATTATACCCCAGGGGGGTATAAAAAGCAAGCAGGTTATACACACCCGTCAGACCGTACACAAATGGTAAAAGAAGTATGCGCGTCTAATCAATGTGCTTTAAAAAATTAAGAATTCGGGTTTGAAAATCATTATCAGACCAAGAACGAGCATAAGTAGACCTCCCACAAGGGTGGCCCATTTACTATATTTGTGCGTAAGCCCCATCTTATCAAAACCCCACAATGCCAGTCCAAATACAATTAAATCATCAACCATGTACATAAAAATATAGAGAAACATGTACCACTGGCGTCCCAACCACGCAAGATTGTTCAACTCAAGAACTTTGGTAAACGTTTGCGGAATGCCAATGGAACAGGCAAATTCAAAAACATTAACTGAAAACGCAAGCCCCAAAATGCCGGCGATAACTCCAAGCGTGAGTGGCTTGCCCACCAAATTTTTTACGCGCATGCGAATGGTCTTTTGACCGTCCGGTCCCACAATGGCGCACTCATTCTTAAACGTAACAAATTTATAGACAAAATATGCGCCACTGCCGAGCGCCAACAAACCAATAAGCGGTGTGACAATACGATTCAGACCAATAAAATCCCATGCCGTAAACCACACATTCAAAATGAGATAGTACATTACCGCTTCAGCCAAAATAAATAAACCGGCAAACTGAAACATGCGTTTGCGATTGCCCGCTTGTGATAAAATAAGCAAAAACATCAAGAGAACCCACAATGCACATGGGTTAAAACCGTCCACAAACCCCAACACGAGTGACAACGTACCCAAAGAAAAACCACCCACGGAAATTTTAGTGCCGATCAGTGGTACTTTAACCGTAAACGCTTCATCAATACCGCACTGCGTTGTTTCATCACAGACACTTGAAGCCCCGCTATACACCTGTGCGCTGCCGTCAAGCACATCCTCAAAACGTGCACTGGTGCCGTTCCATTTTGCAACAAGATCTCTCATAACAACCCCGGTGGTTTCGGCATCTTCAAAACCCTGCAAGAGGGTGTTGCCAAACATGGTTATGGGGGTACCACGTGAGAATCCATACGTTGACGCAATTTGTTTAAACAACTCGGCATTCTCGGTTTCTGCTATATTATAATAGCGTACATTAATCGCAAACGCTCCTTGAACCTTCAATTCTTGTTCCAATTGCACCAAAAATTCTTTTTCATCTTTGCAGTGCCCACAATCATCACGCACAAATACGGAAACAGGAACCGGAATTATAGTGGGAGCTTGTTCCTGCGCTCGGCTTTCTTGAACACTAAAAAAAGGAGCCGCGAGTATTAAAACCGCGGCTACCAAAAAACGAATTGTTGTTTTAACTTTTAAGCGCATTTTCTACAATTACTTTAAAGGCCTCATAACCGGCCGGATTTTCAATACGTTGTCCATTTAAGAAAAACGTTGGTGTTCCACTAATGCGGGCCGCTACACCACTTGCATAATCCGCTCCAACACGCTCTTTGACGGCATCACTTTTGCTGTCTGCCTTAAAACGCTCAACGTCTAATCCCAGATCCTTTGCATAAAATTCAAAAGTTTCTTGTGGATTATTGAGCGCTGACCATGTGGATTGTCCATCAAATAAAGCGTCATGCATTTCCCAAAACTTTCCTTGCACTCCTGCCGCTTCCGCAGCGCGGGCTGCCGCCTCTGCATTGCGGTGAATGCTGCGCAAAGGAAAATGACGATAGGCCACCGCTATCTTGTCACCAAATTCTTCCGCTAGTTGGCTCACCATCGGTTGATAGGCGCGACACGCCGGGCATTGAAAATCACTGTATTCAATAAGCGTCACGGACGCGTCCGGTGTTCCTTTGATCCATTCATCGGCTGAAACTTCTTGCATGGTACTGACGGCAGTGCCATTTTTTGGCGTAATGCCACGATGTTCTGCCACGGCCCATCCAATCAGTACAACAACTACAACCGCAATAATAATTGCTAGAGAAGATATTTTCACAGAATTTATTTTTTCCTGTAATTTTTTATCTGTTTTTTGACTTCTTTGACCACCAAATTCTTTGCCGCACCTGCAAGCTGTTTTGTTTCTCCATATTCTTTCATAACATCATTAAGCACACGCTCAACTTTGGCAGCGTCAACCCAGTCATTTTCCGGAATGCGTTTGAGCACCTCTTTTGAAACATGGTGCGCATGCTCAAGCATCTTTGCGCGCAGTTCCTGACCGCGCTTGGTATGTTTGAGCCACATGAGCCCTACGCCCACCAAACCGCCAAATAGAGCACCCTTGAAAAATTTTTTTCCCATACTATTTTAGTTAAGATAGGACTTTAGTGTTTGACACGGGTGCAAAGCGGCAGCGAGCACCGAAACAACAAAAAATCCTTAGGACGCAAGCATTTGTTGCAACACCGGATCAATTGTTTCAAACGGCTGTGCACCCGGAATTTCTGAAACCGTGCCATCCGGCGCAATCAAAAAGTTTCCTGGCGTACCGCGCACACCAGCCGCTGCCCCACCGGCTTCCATATCCGCAACCGTTTGTTTATATTTGCCTCCCGAAACACAACTCTTAAAACTATTTACGTTCAAACCAATTTCTTTGGCATATTGTTCCAGCTTATCGGCAGAAGGAGGCACACCTGCCACGGCAAAAATTTTGTCCGCAAACGCCCAAAATTTATCGTTACCTCCAAGCGCAGCTACACATTCTGATGCTTCAGCCGCGGGACGGGCGGTTGGGTGCAACTGATCAAGAGGGAAATGACGATACACCCAGCGCACATCATTGGGGTATTTTGCCAAAATTTGTTGCATGGTCCCATGAAAACGCTGACAGTATGGACATTCAAAGTCAGAATATTCAACAATGGTCACTTTGGCGTTGTTTGCCCCGCGAATGTGATCTTCATCGCTTACTGAAGGCACGTTGGCAAGCGGCGCTGCTTCCGGTACAATACCCGCCGGAGTCGGTGCAGCAATCTGCGCATTGCCGGCGGCCAGCGAAAAACTCTTGCCGTTAAAACCAAAAACCAAAAGTACAATGAAACCTATAGTGCCCAAACCAAGCACTGCTGCTGCAATACCAAGCCCGAACGCTGTTTTTGAAGACAAACCATCAAAAAACCCCTTTGACTCACTTTGTTCCATAGTCGGATATATAGATTACTATGATTAGCTTTTATTTTTTCTTCTTTTTAGTTTTTAGCGGCGCTTCTTTATCTGCATCTGCACTGAAAAAATGATTGCTGACAAAACTGGCTGCTTGCGCCACCAAGCCCAATTTTTCTCTGATAAAATCAACAGCATCAAACAACAAGGACAATTTTTTACGCACCTCTTCCACGGTACTGTTGATATTACGCGTCAATTGAGCCAAATAAAACAGCCACCAGCTCAAAAAAATGGTAAACCACAGCACGCAAAACGAAAGCACAATGTAAAAGAGGTCTTTTGATGTTTCTAACATAAAATTACCAAGGAACGTTAAGGAGCATACTGCTCTTTCCTAGAGCATACCATTTTCCCCATACTGCCGTCAACTGCCCGACAATACGGCCTTAAACTTTTTCTCCATATGCTTGACGAGTTTATTAAAAACAGCATCAACGTCCTCCATCTGGAGCGTGCGCTCGGGGTTTGAAAACGTTAAATGATATGCCATGCTCTTTTTACCGGCTTTGTGGTACACATCAAAAAGCTCTATATACTTAATACTACAATCAACCCCCTTCATTTCTTTCATTACCTCTGCAAACGATGTTTTTTCATCAAATATGAGTGAAATATCACGCCGCACCGGTGGATACTTTGGCAACGGTTCATAATGTATGCGTTCATCCGCACGTTCTGCGAGTTCATCAAGATGTATATTCCACACTGCAACGCGGCTATCAATACCAAAACGTTTAAGTATGTGCGGATGGACTTCACCAAACACACCTATAATGTTACCACCAACCTTTAGATGCGCGCACCGTCCCGGATGACCCCAGCGCGGAGTGTTGTCCTGCACCACCTCTGCCGTAACGCCCAACTGTTGCATGGTGTAATCAATAAGTTCTTTGACTGTACGGGCCGGATGTTCATCGCCCTGGCGATACACCACGCCGCTTGCGCGCTTGGGTTGTGCCGGTAACAATTCATCTTTGCCTTCCTGTAATTTTGGTCCGCCCAAATCTTCCAAAAACACCTGTTCAACTTCAAACAATTTTATGTCTGAAAATTCATGCATGTTTTTTTCAACGTTTGACAAAAGCAGCGGGAGAAAACTGCGGCGCAAATGCGTCCACTCACGAGAAATGGAATTGGCAATCTCAATATATTTTGCCGGATCATCCCCTATTTTTTTAATCAGATCCTCATTGACAAATGAATAGTTGTGCACTTCTGTCCATCCCAAATCGTGCGCCCACAGACGTTTGCAGAGATGTTCCAACTCCCGCGATGCATTGTGCTGCGGCCGCGTCAGATGAATACTGGGCAATACAGGAGTGATATTATCAAAGCCGTAGATGCGTGAAATTTCTTCCACTAAATCTTCCGGAATATTAATATCACCGGTTGCACGCCAACTGGGCACACTCACAGCGAGCACATCCTTTTTTGCGCGCACGGAAAAACCAAGACGCTTTAAAATGTCAGTGGCTTGTTCGCGCGTTATGACAATGCCCATATTCATGGCAAGAAATGGGATAGACAATTCAATATCAGGCTCTTGGTAATCTGCGTGATCCTTATCAATTACCGCTCCAAGCGGACGAGCACCGGGAATACACTCTTTTGCCAGTTCCACAAAACGCGCTAAGGCCACTTCCGGCAAATGCGGGTCAAGCGCTTTTTCAAAACGCATTGACGCATCAGAACGCAGCGCCAACTGCGCCGAAGATCTCCGCACATTCACAGCATCAAAGTTAGCTGCTTCCAAAAATATAGTTGTAGTATCTTGTGTTACGCCGCTCTCTTCACCGCCCATGATACCGGCCAAAGCAACTGCACGATCTTTGTCTGCGATGACCAACATAGAATCGTTCAAAGTTCTCATAACACCATCAAGTGTTTCTATGGTCTCGCCTTTGTTGGCGCGGCGCACAATAATAGCACCCCCGTGTATATTTGAAACATCAAATGCGTGCATGGGTTGGCCGAGCTCAAGCATCACATAATTAGTAAGGTCAACCACATTATTAATGGAGCGCACATCAACCGCTTCCAAACGTTCGCGGAGCCATGCCGGGGACGGCGCTACCTGTACGTGCTCAAGCGCAACACCCATGTAACGCGGGCACAATTTTTTTTCTTCCACGTGCACGATAATAGGTCCTTTACCCGTGCTTTTAACGGCCTTAAGCGGATAGGATTTAAGTTCATGATTTAAAATAGCCGCCACTTCACGTGCAAGCCCGTATACACCCCACAAATCAGGACGATGTGTGAGGGACTTGTTATCTATTTCATACACCGTGTCATTCAAACCGCGTGCTTCTGCGATGGGCGTGCCATTTTTAACGCTTTTGTCAAAAAAATGAATGACAACGCCGTCTTCTTTTAACCCAAGCTCTTGTTCAAGACACAACATACCTTCTGAAACTTCACCGCGCATTTTTGTTTTATCAATTTTTTTCCCGCCCGGCAATGTGGTTGGCGCCAGTGCAACCGGAATCTTGGCGCCTACGTGCATTTTAACCATTTGGCCAAATACAATCTGGCGCGGCTGTGCCTCGCCCACATCCACCTGTGCAACGCTCAATTTATCCGCATCAGGATGTTTGTGAAATTCCAAAATCTGACCCACCACAACGCCTTTGAGTTCTTCTGCTTGGTCATGCCATCCTTCAACCTCAACCGTGTGCATGGTCAACAAATCGCCAAATTCTTTGGCGCTTATTGAGTCAGGAATGTTTACAAATTCTTTTAACCAGTTACGCGATAAAAACATAGTACAAACTCTTTATTATCTCTTTTTGCCTTCTCTAAGTTCTTCTGGCAAACTTTCAAAAAACCTCTCCAACCGATGCTCACGCCTCTCTGCTTCTGTTTGAAGGACTTCACTAATGTCTTTCCCTTCTTTACGTGCTCTTTGTAAAAGCTCAAACGCTCTAAAAATAGAATACACTACATCAGTTTTTTCTGAGAAACTGCGGGCTAATGCTTCATTTCCCAAGTCCACTGCAGAATCTGCTGACTCACTGTGGATCTCCATCTCAGCGTAAAGCACTTCTAAGACATGAGCGATGACTTCATCTGAAAGTGCTCTATCCTTTGGAAGTATTGTTTCAAGTTTTTTCGTTACTGCATCATGTGATGCATCCTCTGGTATGAGCCCTTTTTTCTCCATTTCTTCAATAATGTCCTGTATGCTTAAGTCAGCCATAAAAAAATGTTAAAATTGTGTCAAAAATTTCATATCGCCACTGTTGAGGTGGCGGATGTCTTCAATATTGTAGCGCATCATAACCAAACGATCCCAACCTAATCCGAACGCAAAACCACTGTATTCACGCGGGTCAACGCCACCAAATTCAAGAACGCGCGGGTGCATCATACCGCACGGCAAAACTTCAAGCCATCCTTTATGTTTGCATGCACTGCATCCAGCGCCACCACACAACAAACATTTCATGTCCAATTCAAAACCCGGCTCCACAAACGGAAAATGACCGGGACGCAAACGGACTTCAACAGTACGTTTAAAAACACCCTGAAGCAATTCTTTCATCACCGCAATAAGATTGGCGATGGAAATGCCTTTATCTATCATTATTCCTTCAAGCTGATAAAAGGTATGTTCGTGGCTGGCATCAGTTGCTTCATTGCGGAAAACTCGGCCGGGCACAATAGCGCGAATGGGCGCGCCATACTTTTGCACTGCGCGCACCTGCAGAGGCGAGGTGTGTGTACGCAATAACCAACCCGGTTGATTTTTTATAAAAAAAGTGTCCATGCTCTCACGCGCCGGATGGTTGCTGGGAAAGTTGAGTGCTTCAAAGTTATAAAAATCACTTTCAAGTTCAGGACCTTCCAAAACCATAAAACCAAGTGACTTGAACACCGCTTCAAGTTCTTCACCCACAATGGTACGCGGGTGCAAATGACCGCGCGCCTTGACCGGTAGCGCTGGTTCACTTAAATCATTCCACTCATCTTGGGCAAGTGACGCCCATTGCTTTTCATCAAGTTCTTGTTTTTTGTTTTCAAACACCCGCAACACATCTTCTTTGATGCGATTGGCAAAAACACCCATTGCTTTGCGCGACTGTTTAGGCGTGTCTTTCAGGCCTTTCAAGATCTCCGTCAACTTTCCTTTGCGGCCAAGCAACGCTGTTTCCAACTCAAAAAGCTCACTCTGCACGGTGATTTTTTTAAGTGTTCGTTCTGCTTCTTTTTTCAGCGCGTTCAATGCTTGTTTCATATCAACATAGAACTCATAGCGATTTTCCCGGGAAACTCGCTACAGGTTCAAAGGTGTATATTATATCATACTCTTGAGCTTCTCAACAATCTGTTTAAAAAACTCGGAATAATTACCCAGGTCGTTTACCGTCACCACCACCACAAGTGCAATAAGCGCAAAAAAACCAACTGAGTGCGCTATGCGCTCAATTTCCCGACGCGTTTTTTTACCACGCCTGATTTTCTCAATAACAACAAAGAGCAAACGGCCGCCATCCAACGCCGGGATGGGCAAAATATTTAACACTGCCAAGTTTAACGATAACACAGCTATAAACTGTAACAGATATGACGCCCCAAGCCGCGCAGCTTCACCGGTAATAATTGCTATGCCAATTGGACCTGCGACAGTGCCCTCAACACCTGCACCGCGCACAAGATTAACAATCATTCCGCCAAACGCGCGGAAAATTTCTATGATAAACAGCCCGGTCGCCTGTATGCCTTTAAGCGGCGCAACATACCATGGATACTTCACCAGAGCGGTCTCCGCAAGCGCCACGCCAATGGCACTGCGTTGTGCTTCTTCAAAGTACGCTGGTGTTACGGTTGTCTCAATGCGCTGCCCGTTACGCATGACCTCTATTTTTATATTTTGATTTTCGCGGGCCCTGAAATAATCACGCGCACTATTAAAATGCACGTCAGCCATATCATCAAGCGCAATTATTTGATCGCCGGACTTTAAGCCGGCCGTTGCGGCAGCGCTTTTTTCAAACACATGAACAATTTCAAGTTTTCTGTTTTCTATGCGCGCAAAGCCACCCGGTTCTTGTTCATCAAGCACGGTCGGCATGCCAATGCCAAAACCAATGCTTAACAGCACAGCGGCCACAATAAGGTTCATGAGCACACCAGCACACAAAATCCACGCGCGTGTGGCTGCCGATTTATGGGCAAAACTGTTTGGGTCCTGCACGCCTTCCCCGTCTTCACCCTTAATTTTTACAAATCCTCCAAGTGGTATCAGATTAAAAGAGTACAACGTTGACGTGGCGCGCTCTGCCCCCCGCGACCCCCACACCACATGAAACTTTTTGCTGTGCGGATCACGCCACACCCCAAATAAACGCGGAGGAAATGAAAAACCAAACTCTTCCACGGCAACACCGGCACGCTTGGCCGCAAAAAAATGTCCGCACTCGTGCGCTAATACTAAAATAAATAATACGGCAATGAAAATGAGTATGGTTAACATATATTATTTGATTTCAAACGACTGATGTGGATCTTCTTGTTTTCTCCACTCAACAATCAATTCTTTGACTTTTGCAAAAAGAGGACCTTTGCGGCACCACTTAACCAAAGTATGGAGTGCATCTTCTTCGCCTTGTGCCACACACTCAACCGTGCCATCCTGTTTATTCTCACACCACCCTGTAACGTTAAGCGCACGGGCTTTTTGCGCAAGCGAATAGCGAAAGCCAACGCCCTGCACTCTGCCTTGTATGTTAAAGTGAACCTCTTTGTGAAGCATGTGGTTTGGTTATGGATGGCGCACCGCTGTAGAGCGCTTGGGCAAAACGTTCCGTTGTTTTTTCAAACACCTCTCGTACCGCTGTACTATTATTCCACATATCGGAAGAAATTGCCACGGCATTGACGCCACCGGCAAAGGCAAACGCGTTGGCAACACAAACGGCCCGCCGCGTTGCGCTAAAACGCCCCGCACCCACCACAGGACACCACCCCTCAACATGCTCTGGCGCGTGCTGTGCCATAAAATCATCAACTGCCCGTACCACATCTTCACCGTGATCTTCATAATCAAAAACAGTACCATCGGTATGAATGGCTTTAATGAGTGTGCGGTCACTGTGCGTTGTATTCAAACAGATAATCATACGTCTTGCTTGACCAACTCCAAATTAGGTCCCTCAAAAACATGATACAAAAATTTATCCATAAACTGACGGCGTTCATTAAACTCGCGCGTGGACATAATGGTGTACCGTATACTTTCATTGCGCTCTTTTTCAAAACGACTTAAAATGCGGCGCAAGCGCCCCTCGCTGACTGAACCTACAAGTAACATGTCAGTGGGTGCGGACGGATTATTCATTAAACAGCCGGTAAGTATAAAATGAGTGAGCACGCCGGTTTTGGTTTTAATTTCTTCAAGATAATTATTTTCTTCAATCAACTGTGATTTTGCAAGCAACGCTTTAATTTCCGGATAGAGCAAAGAATCTTTGTTAACGCCATAAAACTTTTGCCGACCACCACGCATGACCTGTGCCGACTTGGCATCAACAATACGTATGATGTATGCTTGGGATAAACGGTCAAGCTCGCGCCGTACGGCATTTATTTGCGAACCGGCCAAACGGGTTAATTCACGCACATAAAAGGCCTCATCCGGCGAGCGGAAAAAAAGACGTAAAAGCTTAAGACGGGTTTTTGAACCAAAAAGGTATTCAACCATAGAAAGACGGGTTTGCCAAACTGTACAGTTCTAGTATAATGAAGTAGGACTATTTGGTCAATTTCATGGCCCAAAAAAAAAGTGCTCTCAATGAGTTCTACATAGATGGCAATGATGCGGATGTTTCTCATGTTTTGCTGCATATTGCCGAACCCGTTAGCGCTGAAGAAAAACGCAAGGGTATTTTTTTTGCCGTTGTTGAATTGCGTCAAGTAAGCCAGGCAGGCATACGCGCGGTTGAAAATCTTATACAACATATTGAAACAGTGTACTATGGGGACTCTACCCTTGAGAATGATGTGGCGTGGGAAAATTCACTGCGTATTGGCAATGATGCGGCAGACAAATTGAATACAAAAGGTGAAATACACGCTTGTCTTGCAACATTGTCAGAAGGAACCTTGCGACTTACCTATCACGGAGAACCCCTTACCTGGATTTTGTATCCTCATCAAGCTCAATTTAAAGTATACAATATCATCAAAGGTCATGAACCGGCAGAAGAGCGATTTTTTAGTGATATTATTGAAGGAGAACTCAAATTGGGACACCGCGCTCTCGTAGCCGCTCCATCGCTCTTGAAAATCATCAACCAGGAACGTTTTATCAAAATTAATGTTGAAAGAACTGCTAACTCCGCCGCCTACTATTTGCAACGCTTTTTGGAAGGAATCAAAAATGGACTTTCTTATGGTGGTTTAATCTTTGAATGGCGCAAAGACCCGCAACGCCCTGATTCGCTGACCGTGCAGCACTTTCAGTCGCCCGGTGATTCACTCAAAGGCCTGGCTAACCAGGAAAAACAGACCGAACAAATGCTTGCGTCATCTTTGGGTATACTTTTGAGAACGTGGAAGGAACGGATTACACATTATATACATGCCCTTGCCAATCATAACGCCACGCCGTCTGAAATTGCCCCGCCGCAACGCGCAGTCATGACTTCTTACCAACGGTTGAGCGCGCTTACACGGCGTTCAAGCAAAAAAGTAATTGATGTTTCAAAAAACGCGGTTGAAGCACTCTCCGATTCAAAACGCCGAGGTGACTTGTTTTCTGTTCTGGGAACAGCATCCCGCCAAGGTTCACGCACACTTTTTGAACAGCTCACCATGATCCCCTTAAAGACACGGCTGTTGTTATTTGGTGTTGTTGTTCTTACCTTGGTGATAATCGTCAGCATTACGGTTATCAAAGTGCGTGGCACGCTTGTTGCAAAACGCATGGCGTGGGAAGCGGAAGTAACCACGGTCGTACAAAAGAAAAATCAAATTGAAGCAAGTATGATTTATGAAGATGAAGAAAAGGCGCGCGGGCTGCTTGTTGAAGTGCGTGCCATGATTGAAGCGTTGCCGGCTCAAAATCGTTCACAGAAAAAAGAACGCTCAAAGCTTGCCGCCTCACTTGAAACGCTCGCACAAGAATTACAGAAAAGGACCCCTGTTGACCCCACCATGGTATTTAATATTCCTTCAGAGTTGCGCGCTGATCGCCTTGCTGTTGCCGGAAATACTATACTGGCGGCTTCAACACAGCAACCGGTCATTGTGTTGACCAATAATTTTGGAGCAGAAACTATGCAGCGTGAAGCACCGGGCGGCATTGAGGGTTTCCGCAATGTTGGCGTGAATGAAGAAGGACAGACGTACGCAATAAGCACGCAAGGACGTGTGGTGCGCGCAGAGCGAGACGGCACTCTTACGGAACTTGTTACCCCGCCTGAAGCACGTGTGCGCACCATTGTGGATGGCATTATATACAACAATCGGCTGTATACACTTGATCCTTTTGAAAAAAATATTTTACGATTTTCACTTACGGACACAACGTTTGGCGCGGCGCAAGTGTGGCTCAAAAATAAGGATGCCATGCCCAGCGATGCACGCAATCTGGCAACTGACGGCTCTTTATACGTCCTGAAACAAAATGGCGAAGTGTATCAATTCAACAAAGGTGAACGCACGGATTTTGCCCTCTCTGCCATTGATCCTGTTTTTGAAAAACCAATT
>DNQG01000064.1 GCA_003501255.1 Candidatus Magasanikiibacteriota bacterium | reverse complement strand
ATGTGCAGTAGAAATGGTATTTGGTGACCAGCTCATAAACTGCAGCAAGCACACAGGTGCGTGTTCGGGCCATGTGTCCGCAACATGCCCCTCTTTGTTTGCTGCAGTAACTGTTCGACAACAACGCCGGGCTCAAATGCGAGTACCGGCAACCACCGCCCACAAGGAGGGCCTTCAGCTATGGCNNAGGCCCAGCGCGGGCGGGTGCAGCGCCTGCAGTCGGCGCTCGTGAGCCCGCGCCAGCAGCGCCGCACGCACGTGGTGCGCGGCCTGAACCGCCAGCTCGACGCGGCGCGCACGCGCCTGGGTATGCTGAGCGGCCCGCGCGTGCTCGAGGCCGCCTACATCTAGCGGCGCAAGGAGGGGAAAGGGCTGGCCCGCGCAACGCGCGGGCCAGCCCTACCCCGCGGGGCACAAATGATTGAGATTCTATTCCGAATCTATCATATGTGCCCCNNACCTCATCAATGCTTTGGTGAGATTATATGGAACTAAAAAACCCCTTAAGTGGGGTTTTTAGTACTTCAATGCTAAAACATCGGGCTAACGTCAATGTTTTTCCTCTCTTTTAGCACCTATTAAGCGCTCATAGTCTCTGTTATAGTCACTCACAAATGATCCAAGCCCGGGAATACTAGAACCAAAGGAGTTTAAAAAAAATAGAGCTGGTTTCACGACTCGCAGAAGATTCTCAATATCATGAGTTGGACGTTTTCTTTCAAACTCAATTTTTGTGTATACCAGGAGTATTTTATCCTTCACGTCAGACGGCAAGGGCTGTTTGAAATCCGGATACCACTTAAGAAGCTCTTCAGGAACCTCTCGTGCCGGGAATTCATTAGAGGGTTTTGAACCATCAGGATTCATGCGCATTTCTTCAGGCATTGGGATACCTGGGGTATTTGTTTCTCTTGCTGACATAGTTGTTTTCTTAAAAAATTAAATTTTGAATTCAGAACTCAGCGAGTTTCTTAGAAAAAGGATCACTGCATAAGTTCTCATAATAATAGACTAACAGAAATAAAAAAAAATACAAGTATTTTTAACTTTCGCTATTGCATGTAACGTTCGCGCATGTCTAATATTTGCCAACAGTATAAACGCCAATTTACCAAATTTTTTTTCTTTCACCAAAAAGCACCACAATCAAAAACCCCAGCACAATAAACACGTCAGCCACATTAAAAATACTCGTCCAAATGACAATATAGTCCACAACAAAGCCAAAAAACAAACGATCAAGCAAATTCCCCAGCGCGCCGGCAATCATAATCGCCAAACCGACAGCAGCAGAACCACGAGCTTTGACAAAAAAATAAGCTAGGACAAACAAAAAAATAACCATTACCGTCACAATTAACCAGTACGGTGCCGAAAAATCCCCCACAAACCCATAATTCTCGTGATAAAAAAACAAAGCCCCATTGGGCCTTGTTTTTTGAATGTAATATTTAACAACCTTATCAATAACAACCAAAAATACCGTAAACAAAAACAAAAAAAACCGCTTCACAGCTCCTGGGTAATGGTTTTTTTGCATTCAACGCATGAACTTGAGGTAGGCCGAGCGCGCAAACGCTTTTCTTCAATGGGTCTATCGCAATACTTACAAATGCCGTAATTCCCCTTTTCAATTCTATCCAAGGACTTATCAACATCGCGAAGCATGCCTTCAAGTGTTTGCTCCAAGGTCAAATTGGTGCTATATTGAGCCACTTCTGCCGCATTTTCATCTTCTTTATCACCATAATCAGGAAAACGGGCATCATAATCCTCTTCCACGCCTTTTGCTTTTTGGGCAAATTTTCCAAGTTCACGTTCAAGACGATTTTTTTCTTCAAGTAATTTTTCCTTGATTTCTTTGAGAAACTTTTGACTGTGAGATTTTTGCTGTGCGGTCATATAGTTCAGTGAAACGATAAACGCAAGTGTTTATCTTTATTCGCTCACTTGATTATACACTATGTTTTAAAAATATACCACACCTATTTTAGTAAGGCAAGAGGGGGGCCTGCCTGTACGCTATAAAATTACCTGAAATTAAAAGAGAGGCCACAGACGTCCAATTATCATATTGATTTGAGACCGTTGGCCTCCCATAAGGTCAATTCCGAAGAGCGAATCTGTTTCCCCTAGGCGGGGAAACCTTGGAAAGGCGTTAGGAGGCGTCTATAAAGCCCTTTCAAGGCTCTTTAGGCACCTTCTAACACAGACTACAAGCTCTATTTCGGAATGGAAAAATTCTGCTCTACCTACTATTGCCGGCTAATGGCCCGACGGTCGCCTTTTAAGGGGACAAACCGCTATGATGGGTCTGCGCCGAACGAGAAGTAGGGCAGAAAGGGTGTGCGCGCACATCCTCTATGATGTGCATCTTTAATTTGGGAAAGAACATTCTAACTATGCAATAAGTATAGCATGTTTTTTGTGTTTTGTCAAGTGTGCCATTATTATGCTTAACAGAGCATAAATTTTGATTTTTGTGCGAATTTGTTTGTATAGACATGTGTATACAAACAATACTTATCCACATATTTGACCACTTTTGCACAGAGTTATCCACAGTTTGTATAGACATGTGTATACAAAATTATACTTTTCAAAATAAAATGATATTGTTTATTGGAGATGCGCAAAAATGGGAGCGGAGGCGGACAATTTTTAACTTACTTTTTGCTCTTGCAGCCGCAGGGATACAATTTTCCGAGCCGCGAGGAGGAAAATTCGTATCCCGAGGCTGCCTCTAAAAAAGTAAGTTAAAAATTGACATTCAAACCAACAAATGCTATACTATTTTAAGCTAATTAACCCCTGTAAAGCAGGGCCTTCCCACAAAAGACATGCCTTTTTAAGCGGAAGGTGACTATAACGCATGTATGTTAGATAAAAAGATCAAGCAAAAGATCATCGCCAAGTTCAAGACCCATGAAAACGACACCGGGTCTTCTGAAGTGCAGATCGCCATTCTGACTCATGAAATAAAGGAATTGGCTGAACACCTTAAAGTTCACAAAAAAGATCAATCCTCACGCCGCGGTTTGCTACGCAAAGTTGGTGAACGCCGCCGTCTGCTCCGCTATCTTAAAAAAGAAAACCTCGAATCATTTGAAAATTTAGTTAAGAAACTCAAACTCAAACAAGCGCGCCAACTTGGCAAACCCCTTGAAGAAGCCGATATTATTGAAGATGCCGCGGCTGAAGAGACCGTTGAATAAAAATCTTCTTTGCACTTTAAACGTTTATGTCGTCCATTAAAAAAACTATGAACCCACTCAAACATCCGGACCAGCGTGTTGGTGTTTTTATTGATGTCCAAAACTTATACTACAGCGCTAAAAATTTATTTGGCGCAAAAGTCAATTTTGGCAATATTGTGCGTGAAGTACTCGCCGGCCGCAAACTCGTGCGTGCCATTGCGTATGTGGTACGCACTGAACAAGGGGATGAGAAACCCTTCTTTGATGCACTCTATAACCTTGGCATTGAAACAAAAGAACGTGATTTGCAAATTTTCTTTGGTGGCGCAAAAAAAGCCGACTGGGATGTGGGCATCACGGTTGATGCTATTCGCTTATCGCCGTCACTTGACGCTATTGTGATTGTTTCAGGAGATGGCGATTTTATTCCACTGGTTGAATATTTGCGTAACCAAGGGAAACAGGTTGAAGTTGCGGCTTTTCGCAACACGACCTCTTCTAAGTTGGTTGAAGAGGCAGACCATTTTATGGACTTAGGCGAAGACAAATCAAAGTTCCTTATTATTGATAGAAAACATTTGAAACGAAAAGGCCCGGCTGCACCTGCTACGCACGATTAAAAAAATTTACTAACGCTACCCAAAAGACACAGAGATCCAGAATATGAAGGATCTTCAGTCTGTTGGGTAGCATATCATTATTTATGCAACCCAGAGTATTTACCAAGGAGTGGGCAGGGAGGACTCTTACTGTTGAGTTTAATCGCTTTGCACAACAAGCAGGCGGCGCATGCACCGTGCGCTATGGCGACACGGTTGTCCTCGGGACCGCAGTCATGAGTCAAGACAAACGTGACTTGGATTATTTTCCGCTGACCGTTGATATGGAGGAACGTATGTACGCGGCCGGAAAAATCAAAGGCAGCCGTTTTATTAAGCGTGAAGGCCGCCCCACTGATGAAGCCGTGCTTTCCGGTCGTCTCATTGATCGCTCTATCCGCCCTTTGTTTGATGAACGCATGCGCAATGACATTCAGGTTATTGTTACTATTCTTTCTTATGATGGCGAGAACGACCCGGACATGCCTGGTTTGCTTGCCGCGTCAACCGCGCTCATGGTTTCTGAAATTCCATGGCATGGTCCTTTAGCCGGTGTACGTCTTGGCTACAAGGACGGCGAGTTTGTTATCAATCCAACCGTTAATCAACTTGAAAACAGCACGCTTGATTTGTTTGTGGCCGGCACCGGAGAAAAAGTATTGATGATTGAAGCGGGTGCGCAAGAAGTGCCGGAAAAAATTGTGCTTGAAGCCATTCGCACCGCACAAAAAGAACTCAAACCTATTGCTGCGTTTGTGCAGGAAATGGCACAAGAGATGGGAAGAAAAAAAGTATCACTTGAATTTGAAACTGAACCGGAGGAACAGGAAGCACTCACGTTTGCAGAACAGTTTGTGCGTAGCAAAACACAGGAATATTTCTTTGCGCGCCCGCATGACAGCAAACACGAACGCGCTTTGACCTTTGGCAGAATCAAAGAGGAATTGAAAACACAATTTGCTGAAAAAGAAACTGATGAAAAAATTGTTAAAAAAGCGCTTGGCGTTGTGAAAGACGCTGTTGAAGATGAATTGAATACACGCATTCTTAAAAAAGGTGAACGCGTTGACGGCAGAACAGTAACACAAACACGTGACATCATCAGCGAAATTGCTATTTTACCGCGCACACACGGTAGCGCACACTTTTCGCGTGGTGAAACACAGGTGCTATCAGTGGTTACCCTAGGTGCTCCTGGCGACCAGCAGGTTGTTGATACCATGGAGTATGATGAGAAACGCCGTTACATGCACCACTACAACTTTCCTCCCTATTCAGTGGGAGAAGCAAAGCCCATGCGCGGACCTGGACGTCGTGAAATTGGTCACGGCGCGCTTGCGGAAAAAGCACTGGTACCGGTGTTGCCCCTTGAAGCTGATTTCCCGTATACCATTCGTGTTGTTTCAGAAGTACTTGGATCAAACGGCTCATCGTCCATGGCTTCAACGTGTGGCTCAACCCTTGCCTTGCTTGATGCGGGTGTGCCCATTAAAAAACACGTTGCCGGTGTTGCTATGGGTCTTGCTTCAACACCGGATCTGAAGGACTGGAAGGTCATTACTGACTTGCAGGACCTTGAAGACGGTAAGGGTGGTATGGACTTTAAGATTACGGGCACGCGCGATGGTATTACTGCTATTCAGCTTGATACCAAAACACTTGGTTTAATTGATAAAATTGTTGAGCAGACACTAAAACAATCGCACGAAGCACGCTTGCAGATTTTGGATGTCATGGTGAAAGCCATCCCTGAACCAAAACCAATGTCACCCTATGCGCCGCGTATTGTGACAGTTCTTATTGATCCTGAAAAAATTCGTGATGTTATTGGTCCGGGTGGCAAAATTATTAACAAAATCATTGATGAAACCGGCGTGTCCATTGATATTGAGCAGGACGGCCGTGTCATGATTACTTCAAATGATGCACAGGCCATGCAAAAAGCAATTGACTGGGTCAAAATGCTGACCAAAGAGGTAATGGCAGGAGAAGAGTATGAAGGAACAGTGGTACGCCTTGAGGACTTTGGTGCCTTTATCAACATTCTTCCCGGGCAAGATGGCTTAGTGCATGTTTCTGAAATCGCATGGGCCCGCACCAACAAACCAAGCGATGCTTTAAAGTTGGGCGATAAAGTTAAAGTTAAAGTAAAAGAAATTGATAACTTGGGCCGTATTAACCTCACCATGAGGGAACTCACTCCAAAACCAGAAGGTTACGTACCGCCACCACCTCGCGGCGACCGGCCAGACCGTGGTGGAGGCAGGGGTGGAGACCGTGGTGGAGGCAGGGGTGGAGACCGTGGTGGACGCGGTGGTGGCTTCAGACGGGATCGTTAATAAAAAACGATAAACAAAAAACCGGGCCTACGACCGGTTTTTTGTTTTGAGAGCTTATTGTTTTATCGGCATGATGATGTAGGTGTAATCATTCTCACCAACACCACGCAATAAACAGGGTGCGCTGTTGCTGTTTAAACCTACAAACACATTTTCTGTTTCAAGTGCCCCAAGCCCATCTAGCAAATAGCGGTGATTCAAGACAATCATATTATCTTCACCTTCAATTTCAACTTCAGTGTTTGACTGATATTCTCCCACTTGTGCGTTGGCAGAAGAAACCGATAGTTCTTTGTTTTGTGCATTAACCGAAACAGTCACTGCATTCATGCCAGTTGTTGCGAACAGACTTGCGGCTTTAATATTTTTCACAAGCTCTGCATGGGGGAGGGTTACACGGGTCTTAAATTGTGCAGGAATGATTTGTGTATAGTCAGGAAATTTTCCTTCAACACAACGAGTTACAAGTGTTGTACTTCCATATTCAAACCCAAACTGATTTTCTGAAAACACCAGTGTACATTTTGCTTCTTCTTCGCCTACTGGCAAACCACCACCCAAAACTCGCATAACCTCAAACAACGCACGTGATGGCACAATCGCATGTACACTTTTTCCAATTTGTTTTACGGTCATTTTCTTTTCAGCCAAACGAAAACTGTCAGTAGCGGCAAAAATAAGTTTTCCATCTTCTGATGACGCGGCAACAAACACACCAGAAAGTTCCGGACGAATTTCATTTTTTGCTGTTGCAAACACAATTTGTCCGAGTGTTTCCCGTAACAGCACAGCATCAACCTCAACGCGAACACCGTTTTCAATGGCCGGAATAATAGGGTATTCATCAGCAGCCATACCTTTAATTTTAACCGCTTTCTTTTTTCCATTCCCCAACTCAAGTTCACTGTTTTTATTCACAGAAAGCTCAAATTGTGGATCTTCATGCAACTGCACCACATCTGCAAGAACACGCGCTGGTACGGTAAAAGCACCCTCTGTCTCAACTTTTGCGCGTACTGTGGCACGCAGCGCAAGCTCAAGGTTGGTAACTGAAAAAACAACACGTCCACCATCTGTTTTTATGAGAATATTGTTGAGAATAGGCAGAGTAATGTTTTTACTAGAAAGGTGCGCGGTAACCAAAAGAGCGTGTTTCAGGTTTTCTCTTGTGCAGGTGAATCTCATAATATAGTATTATATTTAATTTATTAAATGCTTAATACTTAATACGTGTTGTTGATAAGTGGATAAGTGTTTTTTTGTGCTGTTTTAATTGGTTGTTTTTGTTTTTGGTCTGTGATTAAGTGGTGTGTTTTAGTGTGTTGTTTTTGTTGATAGTTTTTTTTGTTCCACATTTGTTTTTGTTTTTTGTTGTGTTTGTGCTCTTGTTATCCACACTGTGGTTTGTTTTATCCACTGGTGTTGTATAGACGTTGTCGTATTAATTCAACTTCGTTTTTAAGTTTTAAATCATCTTCCACTTCTTTTCTTATTTTTTGGTGCGCGTGCATGGCAGTGGTGTGATCTCGGCCACCAAGCTCTGTGCCAATAGCGGGGAATGATAATTTCAAATCTTCACGTAAAAGAAACATAATGACTTGGCGTGGGAATGACAACCGTTTCTCTCTGTTTTTTCCAAGAATTTCATTTTGATCAACATCGTAAAATTCACCAATGATTCTAATAAGTGTTTTTGGTGTAACGCTACGGCGGGCTGATTGTGATTCAAGGTTGATAAGAATTGCTTTAATGGTTTCAACTGATGGTTCAATACCTTTGAGTTGGTGGTAGGCAGTGATTTTGTTAATTGCGCCTTCAAGTTCGCGCACATTGTTTTGAATAGTGGTGGCAAGGGTTATAACAATATCATCACTTAATTCAAGGTTTTTTTCTTTTGCTTTTGCTTTAATGATGGCTGCGCGAGTTTCAAGGTCCGGGGCGGTTACATCAACAATCATACCCCATTCAAAACGAGAACGGAGCCGTGCTTCAAGCGCCGGAATTGCTTTAGGTGGTCTATCAGAGCTTAAAATAACCTGTTTGTTTTGTTGGTGTAAATGATTGAAGGTGTGAAACAGCTCTTCTTGTGTTCCTTCTTTGCCGGAAATGAATTGTACATCATCAATAAGGAGTACATCAACATTGCGATATGTGTTTTTTACTTTTCCAGGATTGCCGGAACGCACCGCTTCAACCAAATCATTTTTGAATTTTTCAATCGTGGTATATAAAATACGCATGTCTGGTCTTTGTTTCAGAATGCCGTTACCAATTGCTTGGAGCAAATGTGTTTTTCCAAGACCAACAGATCCGTACACAAAGAGTGGGTTATACGCATTGCCTGGGTTGTCGGCAACCGCGCGTGCTGCCGCGGCTGCGAGTTCTGTCCCTTTGCCAATAATAAACGTAGAGAAAGTGTATTTGGGGTTGAGGTTGGTTGTTGCGAAACCAGACATGTCCGGTTGGGGTATTACTACTGTTGCCGCAACTGTGGTTTGTGTGAGTGTTGTTTTTAATTCTTCTTCAGCTACGGTTTTTTTAAAATTTTCAACACGGTATTCAATTTTTTTAACCGGTTGGTTGGTGAGCCGTTCAAGTGTTTTTAAAATGTCGTGATGGTATTTTTTTTCAAGCCATGCTTTGGTAAAATTGTTGGGGACACAGACAATAACTTCTCCTTCTTCAAAGTTTTTTATACCTGTGTTTTTAAACCATGTGGTGAAGTTTGCTTTTGATAATTTCAGTTCAAATTCAGCAAGAATTGACTGCCAGAGCTCATGTGGGTTGTGCATAGTGTTTTTTTACAAACGTAGGGCCATTGTATCATGAAAGGGGTTTTAGGGCGATATGCCCGCTGGGTATAAATCTGTGGATTGACTGTGGATATGTGCTTTTAGGTCATTGTAGGCATGGTGAATGGCTCTTGTCAACCGGTCTATAATGGGGTAATATATAAGAGTTAGTCATAGTGGAAACTACATGCCCAAAAGAACGTATCAGCCCAAAAAAAGGAAACGCGCCAAGAAACATGGCTTTAGAAAGCGTATGGCGACCAAGAAGGGCCGCCAGACCTTGAAGCGCAGACGCGCTCGTGGTCGCAAGAAACTTACGGTTACAGCTCATAAGAAATGAGATATGCTTAATAAGGGGCATCGGCTGCGCTTGGAACGTGATTTCAAGCGTACGTTTGAACAAGGAAAAGGCGCCGCAAGCGCTTTTTTCGTTATAAAATGGCTTAACAGAGCTAAAAATGATGTTGTTGATGATAAACTGCCAGGTGCTGGTCCGAGCCGGTTTGGTTTTGTTGTCGGTAAAAAAGTTGCTCGATCATCTGTTGGTCGGCATCGCTTAAAGCGCCAGATGCGTGAAATTGTACATCTTATGCTAAATAATGGCTTAATTAAGCCAAATTTTGATGTTGTTGTAGTTGCAAAACCCGAGGCGGCTGTGGTTGAACATGCTGTTTTGGCAGGTGATTTTGAAAAGTTGTTTGGTAAGGCAAGAATTTGCTAAAATGAGCCAAATTTGTGAAATTTTTGTTTCTAAAACTTATACGTTTTTACCAACGCACCATTTCTCCTGATCATGGGTGGTTTAGGGGACGTTTTCCCTATGGGTACTGTAAATTCTACCCATCGTGCTCACAGTATGCTCATGAGGCCATTGAGAAGAAAGGCGTAGTGCGGGGCGTGTTCTTGGCTGTATGGCGTGTGTTACGATGTAACCCGTGGGGCAAGGGTGGGGTAGATAGATTATAATTACTCTTTCCGAGCCAAGGAGCTACTATAGTAATCTATATGATATGGATGGATTTCCTATTACGGATTTTTGGTGCGAGGATGGTCTAGAAAAAAATATAGAAGATTGAGAGTTGTGTGTAATATATAAACTACGTCCAAATCCTGCTATACTGGTGTGGCAGGTCTAAGTAATAATAAACCATAAAACTGTGACAAACACTAAGATTTTTTATACTTGCCCTATGCATCCGGAGGTACGGAAAGACGAGCCAGGCATATGCCCCGAATGTGGTATGCAACTCATTATGAATCATTCCGCACACAACGGGGAGAAACCAGCTCATGCTCATGGCGATCACGGAGCAAGCAGACACACAGGCCATAGCACCGCACTGTTTTTCAGAAAGTTTTGGGTAAGCCTAGTGCTCACCATTCCTGTGGTGCTTTATGCCGATGTTATTGAAAAAGTTTTTAAATGGTCTCCACCGGAGTTTCCGGGCTTGGCATACATGCCTCTGTTATTCGGTTCAATCGTGTTTTTCTATGGCGGTTGGGTTTTTCTTGTTGGCGCATGGCGAGAAATTCAGGCACGCCTCCCGGGCATGATGACACTCATCGGTATTGCCATTTCAGCGGCTTATTTCTGGAGCATCTATGCGGTTTTTGCTGGTGAAGAAGCTTTATTTTGGGAACTCACGACGCTTATTACCATCATGCTCCTCGGCCACTGGCTTGAAATGCGCGCGGTAAGCGGAGCACGGGGAGCACTTAAGGAATTATCTAAATTGCTCCCTGATACTGCCGAGGTCATTCGTAATGGCAAGACGGAAATGATCGCTCTTTCTGAACTACGAGAGAATGACATGATACTTGTACGACCCGGATCTAAAATTCCGGCGGATGGTAAAATTATAGACGGTGAATCAAACGTAAACGAATCAATGGTTACCGGAGAATCAAAGCCAGTTTCCAAAAAAGATGGTGATTCTGTCATCGCCGGTACCATAAATGGTGATGGAGCACTCAAAATCAGCGTTGCGAGCATTGGAGAAAAAACTTTTCTTGCGGGAGTTATGCGCTTGGTCGCTGAAGCGCAGGCATCTAAATCGCGGCTTCAAATTCTTTCAGACAGAGCTGCTTTCTATTTAACTGTAGTCGCTATTACAGGCGGAGTTGTTACCCTGTTCGCTTGGCTTGCGGCAGGCGCGGAAATCGGTTTTGCGGTGGCACGACTTGTGGCGGTGCTTGTGATTGCCTGCCCACACGCGTTAGGGCTTGCCGTGCCCTTGGTCGCTTCAATTTCTACAACTAAAGCGGCGCAGAATGGTTTTCTTGTAAAACAGAGGATCGCTTTAGAAGCCGCTCGTACAATTGATACGGTACTTTTTGATAAAACAGGAACGCTAACCAAAGGTGAGTTTGGTGTTGTAAATATCTGGAACATACAGGGCAACACTAAAGACGAGGTTTTAGGATTGGCGGCTTCTCTTGATGCTCTGTCTGAACATCCAATCGCAAAGGCTGTTGTCATAAAAGCTCAAGAGCAAAAAATTTTTTTGAAAGAACCGAAAAAGTTTGAAGTACTAAAAGGTAAAGGAGTAAGGGCCTTCATTGAAGAAAAAGAAGTATTCGTTGGGGGGCCTGCTCTTTTGGAAAGTATGGAAATAAAAATTCCCGCTGAACTTTCTCAACAGGTTGAGGATGGCGGCAAAAAAGGGCAGACGATTATTTTTATTGTTAAAGATAGGGCACTTTTGGGAGCAATGGCGCTTGCAGATATTATTCGGGAGGAATCCCGTGAAGCAATTCGCGCGCTCAAGGACAAGGGAATTCATACTACAATGATTACCGGTGATTCTGAAGATGTGGCAAAATGGGTTAGTCAAGAGCTTGGCATTGATGAATATTTCGCTCGGGTATTGCCTCATCAGAAATCAGAAAGGGTAAAAGAACTTCAAAACCGTAACTTAAAAGTCGCGATGATCGGCGACGGTATTAATGACGCTCCTGCTCTCACACAGGCCGATCTCGGTGTGGCTATCGGTGCGGGTACGAATGTTGCTATTGAGTCAGCCGGAATCATTCTTGTCAGGAATGATCCTCGGGATATTGTGAAAATAATTAAGCTTTCCAAAATGACATATTCAAAAATGATTCAGAATCTTTTTTGGGCGACCGGCTATAACGTCGTTGCCTTACCGCTTGCGGCCGGCGCGTTTGCTTTTAAAGGCATATTACTTCAACCTGCATTGGCAGCGGTGTTTATGTCTTTTAGTACTATTATTGTGGCGATCAATGCTGTACTTTTGAAAAATAAAACGCTAAAATAAGAAAGGTTGCAGTCTAGCTCTAGAAAAATTGTTTTTTATTATCTAGCGAAGCGANNTGGCGCAGGGAGGGGTTTATTTTTATTAACATGAAACCAAACGAGCAAAAAAATATTTATACTGATGATGTGGATTATGCACATACTCTAGATAATTCAGTATGGGGTACTGAAGATAAGGCCACGATTGATTTATTGAATAAAACTGATATTGCCGGCAGATGGCTTAATCTTTGTGCTGGTGACGGCAGGTTTAATAACCAACTACTGAAAAAAGCTGACAGTGTCACCGCTGTTGATATAGATGAGAATGCCTTGCGAAAGCTCGCCCGTATTGTACCTGAGATACTAAGAAAGAAACTTACTACAAGAACAATGAACGTCGTAGAGCCGTTTCCTTTTGAAAATAATGCATTTGATGGTATATTTTGTGTTGGTACGTTGCATCTTTTTCCAAGATCAGTTTTTAAAAGTATATTCAGCGAGATGGGAAGAGTCCTAAAAACGGGCGGACGAATAGTCATTGATTTTGCTACTGACATTAAAAGGATTTACCCCGATGGCAGTCTTTGGATTGTTGAAAATGAGCCAAATTATACATTGGAAGACGCGTTTCTTTTTTTAAGAGAAATATTCAGAGATTACACGGTGAATACCATAACCGACAAAGTTGATCCTGAGAAAGTCAAAATTAATGATAAGGAATATGTATTTACTTCAAATTTTATACTCATTGATGCGATAAAAAAATAAATTTTCCTGATCAATTTCGCCTATTGGTGAAGTAAGAATTTTTCAAAAGGAGGAATAATGTGTTTTCCCCACTCCGAAAACGATTTTATATTAAAATACGTGTCATTGACAAAATGGGAGGTATTGATAAGATATTTATATGGCTGTCGTGGTGGTAGCCGTGGTAGTTCATTTCAAACCTAAAGAGGTGTAATGTGGTAACAGAAGTTGCATGGATTCGCAACGCAGATGTACGGAAACGAACGATTGCGCAAGAAGTGCTCTTGCTTGCTATCAAGAGTAATCGTTTACTCGTACTCAATGAGCAAGCGGCGGCGATCTGGGATACGCTCAGTAGCTCAAAGGCGCGTCAAGAGAAGGATATCGTGGAAGAGCTTCGCCGAGAGTTTCCTAGTGCTACGATCGAACAGCTAGGCACTGATGTATACAACTTCCTTCAGGATCTTGGGCGTAAAGGTTTCGCGCGCCATGACATCGGGGTAGCGTCAAAGACAGAAGTGAGCGATAGTGAGCAGTCTGTTCTTTCAGGACACTTCTTGTTCTCCGAGAGACTACACCAACTCGCTGCGCAGCGCAACATCCCAGTTTCAGGCGGCCTTGAATTAACTCAGCGTTGCCACTTGAGATGCATCCACTGTTACATTGATGACCAGCCGATTAGTAGCGCAAGCGAATTGTCAACTGCAGAGATTTTTGTACTTTTGGACCAGATGGCCGAATGTGGTTGTCTNNCTCTTGATTACAGGCGGTGAGGCGCTTCTTCGGAGAGATTTTACCGACGTGTACCGCCATGCAAAAGAGCTCGGTATGATCGTGACGGTCTTCACAAGCGCCACCAACCTCACTCGGCGAGTGGCGGATGTCTTCGTTGAATATCCGCCATTTCTAGTGGAGGCAACACTGCACGGCTCAACGGAAACCACCTTTGACGCAGTCACTGGTGTCTATGGCTCATTCAGGATGTTTGAGCGTGGTATAGGACTTTTGTGTGAACTTGATATTCCGTTTCACTTGAAGATGATCGTGATGCGGAAAAATTTACACGAGGTAGAATCTGTACGCCAATTGTCCACCGAGTTGGGGGCCGGGGATTTCCGCTTTGATCCAATGGTGAACGCGGACTTTCTTCACTCCGCAAAATCAACAAGTTTGCGTATTACGGTTGAAGAAGCGGTGGAGCTCGATCTTCTCAAACCATATCGAGATCGGTGGGAGAGAGTATTCCGTACAGCACTTGACGAACAGGCGCGGAAACCAGCGCCCCGCGATCTCCTGTTTCCTTGTCGGGCCGGTAAATGCTCATTTACTGTAAGCGCAGACGGAAAACTTCTTCCGTGCATCTTGATGCGTGCTCCTGCTTACGATCTCCGAACAATGTCTTTTTCCCAAGCGTGGAGCGGATTGAACCGTTACACGACCTCAGTGCGCATGCGGGAAGACAATCGTTGCCGTACTTGTCCGGTTCAGACTTGTTCTCGGTGTCCTGCATGGGGGTATCTTGAACATGGAGATCCGGATGTAAAGTCACGGTTTGCCTGTGCACTGCAACAAAAGAGGGAGGCGTACTTCCTCTCAACCAGCCACCAAGAGGAGACGAGGTCATGAAGAAGACCAGAAAGAAGTGGCACAAGCCAGAGAGCAAGGAAGTCGTAGTCAAGGAGGACAGTACTGCCACATCCTGCCAGGGCAAGGCGGTCGGTTGCTACGCTGGTTCGAGCTGCGGGTCGGTTGAGAAGGATCAGCCGAAACCGCGGAAAGAACCGAAGAAGTAGCGCCCATCACAACCTCGGGTAGACGTTCCATGCGCGTCTACCCTGTCTTAATTTCAAAAAATATTATGCGCTGGATTAAACAATTAGAATTAGAAATC
>DNQG01000048.1 GCA_003501255.1 Candidatus Magasanikiibacteriota bacterium | reverse complement strand
TTGGCGCAGGGAGGGGTTTATTTCCCTCACTCCTTGGAATATAATCTGCGTTCGCTCAAAATATGAGCGTAAACGCTCATATTTATTCGCTCACTGGATTATAGCGTGCCGTTTGACAGTTGACAAATAGTGCAGTTTAGGGGGTATAGTACATTGCTGTCAACCTTAACACCTGCGAGGTATGAGAGATGGAAAACGACTCATCAGTGGTTCGTTGAGCGTAGTCGCCATCCTCTCACTGCACGCGTGCGGGGAGGATGATGGCAATCAGAACGGCACGCCGGCCGATGAAGAAATTCACGGCACCGTGATCTTCTCGGACCAGACGCCAGCCGTGTGGAGCACGCGGTTGGGACTGCCCACGAGCGCCAAGGTGTGCGTGAAGTACACCTACTGTGTTCTCTTGACTGGTGACACATGTGAGAAAGAACACACCGTGCGTCAGTGTGTGTACGCGCAACAAGACGGTAGCTACCAGCTGGCCAATGTACCCGCATGGTGGTACCACCGGTCAGAGCGTGGAGAAACACTGGCGCTTGAAGTGCGCGAGGATATATCGCAGGCCATAGAGACCGTTGTGCCTGGCATGGAGTATCACTTCACTCTGCCTTTTACCCAAGAAGGGCTCCGTCAGTGCCAACCGAGAAAGCAAAACTCCTTTCNNCGAAAGTCAGATTTTGGTGACCCCACCGGGAATCGAACCCGGATTCCCACATTGAAAGCGTGGTGTCCTAACCATTAGACGATGGGGCCTTTTTACGGATAAAGGCGCGCATACTATATCATTTTTTCATATGCGCGTCAAGAACTTTGTTAAGCGCAGCGTCAGCTTCTTTATTGTGCTCGCGATACACATGGCGAAAATGAACGTGCTTAAAACCAGCAACCGCATTCCACGCCTTTACAAACAATGTTTGTAAATGGGCTTCTTTCACTTTCCAACGGCGGTTCATTTGTTCTGCAACCAATTTTGAATCCATAACACAATCCACTTCAGTGGCGCCAAGCTCGTGGGCTTTGTGTAAAGCAGAAATAAGCGCAGAATATTCTGCGACATTGTTTGTGGTAATGCCAAGATATTCACCGTAGTTGGCAAGGGTGCGGCCATGCTCATCTTTAATAACCACACCAAGTGCGGACGGCCCCGGATTACCGCGACTCCCACCATCAGTATACGTTGTTACTTTCATATAGTATAACTAACATTTGCTTTTTGTTCTTGCAACCGCAGGTGTACAATTTTCCGAGCCGCGAGGAGGAAAATTCGTATACCGAGGTTGCCTCTGAAAAAGCAAATATTATTTTACGAAACGCAGCCTCGAGCGTCTCTCATGCACACACGTGCATGCCCTTATCATAGCTTTTTCAAATCCACAATTTTTAACTGCAACTCGCGCGTACCGTTCCATTCATTCACACCAACTTCAAACACCAAATCAATTTTATCGCCGGCCTTCAATTCTTTGCACCATTCCCCGCAATTAAAACCAATGGTTTTGCGCACCACCGCGCTGTTGCGTGTTACATTTAAACGCATATGCTGGCCGTCAGCGCCAACGGGTTCGGCGGAATGTACTATAAGACCTCGCGCAAGATAGCGCGGTTCCGTATTGCCCACACCAAACGGTTGAAACTTATCCAAAATTTCAAACAAATTCCAGTTAATATGTCCAAGATCAACTTCCACATCAATGGTTATAACGGATTCCAGTTTTGTTTCACGTAGTTGTTGTTCAACCGCTGCGCGAAACGCTGTTTTAAATTCTTCAAGCACATCAGGGGACGTGAGCGTAAAACCACACGCCTGCGGGTGACCACCGAACTTAGTAAAAAAGTGTGGCATGCTTTGCAATAATTTGATCATGTCAACTTCAGAAACACTGCGGCCCGAACCCGTGATCTCATCATGATTTAAACCCATCACAAACGTCGGTCGGTAAAATACATCTTTTATTTTACTCGCAATGAGCCCCACAATGCCGGTTGACCATCCTTCACCCAAAATAAATATGGCCGATGCTTCCTCTTGCTGTGTGTCTTTAACTTGTTTTTGCGCTTGTATAACCAATTCTTCAGTTAAACGTTGGCGATCTATATTATTTTCTTCAAGCTCTGCAGCAAGCCGGTCAATATCATCGGGGTTTTCTTCAATAAGAAGTTTAAAAGCAACGTTGGCATGATTCATGCGTCCGGCTGCGTTGATGCGTGGCGCAATGCGAAAGCCAATGTCTTGGGGTGAGAAAGGCGTGCGGCGGCGTTCGCCGTTCATCGGCAACAAACGCGCGCATTGCATGAGTTTGCGTAATCCAAGACGTTTTGTTTTGTTGAGCACTACCAGCCCATAGCGTACCAAAGTACGTGTCTCACCCAAAAGTGGCACCATGTCTGCGACTGATGATATGGCCACCATATCAAGAAGCCATTTTTCAAACGCTTCATGCGCTTGATTGTTTTTTAAAACACCGCCACGACGCTGGTGTTCCAGCAATAATGCTTGTGCGAGCTTAAACGCCACGCCTCCGCCTGCCAGTGTTTTATCCGGATATGTTTCCCCGGCAATTTTAGGGTGAATGGTGGCGTAAGCCGGGGGTAAGTGATCGATTGGTTCCTGGTGGTGGTCAGTAATGATGGTATCAATACCCAGTGTGTTGCCCAATTCAATTTCTTTAACATTACTGATGCCGCAGTCACAGGTAATCACAAGGTGTATACCTTGGTCGTGAAAACCACGTACGGTACGTTCATTTAAACCATACCCATCGGTTTCACGGTGGGGGAGAAAAATATCCGTTTTTCCTCCTAAAACGCGAATCGTCACGGTTAAAATTACTGAAGCGGAAACACCATCAGCGTCATAGTCGCCATGAATCATCACTTTTTCTCCCGTATCAATGGCATGAAAAATACGATCAACTGCTTTGCGCATGTCGCGAAACAAATACGGATCATGCACGTCAACGCTGTAGTCAGGATTCAAAAATTCATCAATAGCAGCTTGCGTTGTAATGCCACGATTAGCCAAAAGTTGTTTTACCAAATGGGGCAATTCCGGGAATTCATTGCTGAACGCTTCAGTAATAGGTTCTTTAATAATCCAACGGGTCATATTATTCATATTCGGGATGCGCACCGGGAACATCGCGGAAGTCCCAGTAGGAGTCAGCCAAAAAAATGGTAAAAATAATAAAAAATAAATCATCCAGTGCGGGGCCACGCCCAAGCCTAAGATGTATACCTATTAATATAAGGCCGAGTAGTATCCACAACACCAGTGTCCATACCGTCAATTGTTTAATTTCTTTTCTCCAAATAAGATCGCGGTAGTGCAGAAGCGCGGTAGCAAAAATGATGAGCGCAATAAAACCAATGCCCCTGATGAGCACATCTGCGTTTATCTCATGTGTTATGAGTAATTTTCTTGTTGACCAAAAAAGCGCGTACAATGAAAACGCCAACCCGAATAATTTGAGTTGGTAGTCATGAATATCAAGCGCAATTCTTTTCATGTTAGAAAGGTGAAACAAATGAGAGCGCAATAAAACTGAAACTCACAAGGACCGCAAAAAACATCCAAAATCCTTTTATGATTCTTTTACGTGTTTTTTTATTCATACAATGAACGCTTATTTTTTTAAAACTGCTAAATACGCTTTGGTTGGTATTTCAACTTTACCTGTCCCGTGCTCCATCATACGCTTTTTGCCCTTTTTTTGTTTTTCCAAAAGTTTTCGTTTGCGTGTTACGTCACCGCCGTAGAGTTTTGCCGTAACATCTTTGCGCATGGCAGATATGCGTTCAGCCGCGATTATCTTGCCGCCTAAAGCTGCTTGGATTTTAAGCTCAAATTGCTGGCGGGGGAGCGTATTTTTTAAAATTTCAACAATACGCTTGCCTTCTTCATGGGCCTCGTCTTTTGGTACGAGCATAGCAAGGGCTTCTACCGGTTCTTCCGCAACCAGAACGTCCATTTTAACTATCTCTGCTTTTTCATAGTCCTTGAGTTCATAGTTCAAAGAAGCATACCCCTGGCTCGCACTCTTTAGTTTATCATAAAAGTCCACCAGTATGGAAGCGAGTGGTATTTCATAGTGCAAAATGGCCCGTTTTTCCGTGCCGCTGCGGATATATTCCGTGTTGTTATAACGTCCACGGTATTCAATGACTAATTGCATAACAGCGCCCAAGTATTGTTCAGGCGTTAGGATATCCACTTTGACCCATGGTTCAAACGCTTGCGCAATGTATGACGCATCAGGCCATTCTTCCGGACTTTTAATAACAATATCTTCACCGCTTGTTTTGGTAATTTTATAAGCCACAGAAGGCACCGTTACAGTGATGTCAATGCCGTGTTCGCGCTCAAGACGTTCTTGCACAATTTCAAGATGGAGCAAACCAAGAAACCCGGCACGAAAACCAAAACCAAGCGCTTGTGAATGTTCTGCTTCATATTGCAAAGCGGCATCATTGAGTTGAATTTTTTCCATTGCCTTGCGCAAGTTTTCAAAATTGTCACCTTCAACCGGAAAAATGCCGGCAAACACCATGGGTTTTATTTCTTTGTATCCGGCCAACGGTTCTGCCTTATTTTTGGTGAGCGTAATAGTATCACCAACACGGCAGGCGCTTATCTCTTTGAGGCCTGCGGCAATATAACCGATGTCGCCGGCCTTAAGTTCTGCAAACGGCACGCGGTGTGGTTTCCAAAAACCAAGGTCGGTAATAATGCCCGGAGCTTTGGTACCGACAAACGTTACAGCATCTCCCTTTTTGAATGTACCATTTTTGATGCGCACGGATGCAACCACACCTTGGTAATCATCATAGTGGCTGTCAAAAATAAGCGCTTGTGCCGGTGCGTCCGGCTCGCCTGTAGGCGGAGGCGCACGATCAATAATTGTTTGTAAAATGGTTTCAACACCCACGCCGGTTTTGCCTGAAGCAAAAATAATATCTTCGCGGGGGCAGCCAATCAAGTTCATAATTTCCTCGGCTGTTTTTTCCGGCTGTGCTGCTGGTAAATCAATTTTATTCACAACAGGTATGACGGCGAGATTTTGGTCAAGCGCAAGGTAGAGATTGGCGAGTGTCTGGGCTTGTATGCCCTGCGTTGCATCAACAAGTAACAGCGCTCCCTCAACTGCGGCGAGTGACCGCGACACTTCATAATGAAAGTCAACGTGGCCCGGGGTATCTATGAGATTCAAAATATGTCCTTTGTATTCCATGCGCGCGGGCGCGAGTTTGATGGTAATGCCGCGCTCGCGCTCAAGGTCCATGGAATCCAGGAGTTGTTCTTTCATCTCACGCTTGGCAACCGTGCCGGTCAATTCCAAAAAACGATCCGCCAGCGTGGACTTACCGTGATCAATATGCGAAATGATTACGAAATTTCTGATATGCATTATATAGCGCAACACAGAGAACTGTTCTCTGTGTTGGAGTCATCCTGTAACCCTTAAGCTATAACCTTTCTGCTCTGTCCGGGTATCTGCCGAACAACGGAAGACCATATCGCCGCCAATTCCGGCACGCGAAGGAAATAGGCCGCAGCCAGATATGCCGCCGTTCCGGCGATAGCCGCCGCGGCAGTCTGTCCGAAAACGCCAAAAAAAGTGCGCGTGTCCAAAAAACCTGTTGCAAGATGAATCGCGAAATAAACGGCTACGCCGCAAGCAAAACCGGCAACAATAATTTTTTGGGCCGAGCGCCGTACTTCTTTCATCCGCAAGCCGCCAATCCGGACACCAAGAAATGCCATCAGCAGAATAAACTGAATTATGCCGGATAAAGATATTGCCAGCGGAAGCGCGATAATCGCGACGTCATTGATATCCGGGAGATCAAACATCCTGACGAAAATTTCCCGGAAAATATTCGGGAACGCGAAGACCCAAACAAACAAAAACGAAAACGCGATGTTTTGAATTACCGCCGCCACGCCGATATAAGCCGGGGTGCGAGTATCGTGCAGAGAAAAGAAAGCCCGCGCAAGCAATGGAACAAGGCTTGCCGCGAAAATGCCTAACGCGAAAACGCCGAGGGAGGCCGCGACAAGCCGAGTTTCCAGCCAGCCGAATTGACCAGTTCCAAGAATAAGCCGCACGATCTGCGCCCGCAATAAAAACATCAGAACGCTGACGGGAACAGCAAGAAAAAGCACCTGGCCAAAAACTGAATGGAATTGGTGTAAAAATTTTTCTTTATTGTTTTGCGCCCACGACCGGGAAAGGGCCGGAAAAACCGCCATGGCAAAAGAAATGCCAATAAGCCCTATGGGGAAATACTGAAGATTGTTGGAAAAATTGAAGACCGCGATGGAACCGGCGCCCAAAGTGGAGGCGTATGCGGTGATAAAAAACAAATTAAGCTGGTAGGCGGAGGTTCCCAAGGTGCGCGGCAGCATCAGCCGGAACATTTTGCGCAGGGAAGGATCGCGCGGCTGAAAGGCAAACTTAAAGGACCAGCCGGAATTTACCGCGGCCGGAATCTGCACGGCGAGATATAAAAACGCGCCCAGAATAACGCCGAAAGCCAATCCCCGCAAACCAAAATAAGGAACAAAAAATACGATACCTAAAATAATTCCCAAATTGTATAAAACGGGCGCCAGAGAATAAATCAAAAATTTATTGAAATAGTGCAGAACTCCGGAAAATATGCTGGCGATACCGAAAATAATCGGGCTTAGAAACATAATACGGGTAAGCAAAATGGTTATTTCTTTTTGCTCGCCCGAAAAACCCGGCGCTATAAAATACACCAATAGAGGCGTGAAAAGAGCGAGCACGACGCACAACGCTACGAGGCCGGCCGAAAAAACATCCAGCGCGTTATTTACAAACTTCCACGCGGCTGTGCTATCGTGCTGAAATATTCCGGAAAAAACCGGCAAAAACACGGCTGAAATTCCTCCGGTAATCAAAAGCGCGTAGATGAAATCCGGCACACGGAAGGCGGCGAAATAAATATCCAGCTCCGGCCCCGCGCCGAAAGTTCCCGCCAAAAGCCGATCGCGCGCAAGGCCCAAAAGCCGGCTGGCCAGCGCGGAACCCGCCAGCAAAAAAGCGGCGAACGTCACCGTTTTTGCCTGCGAATTAAAAATTCTGCTTATTTTCGCCATTTGCGTTTAGGAATACTTTCAGCTGACAATATCTTGTATTCTATATCGCGGATTAAATAACTTCAAACAAATTAAAAACCTCGCGTTAAACGAGGTCCCATTTTTGCGCGGCCTATTCTACTCCAAGAATCTTGTATATTTTTTTTCCTTCCGGCGTAAGAACCGTTACTTCGGTTCCCTTCGGCTGATTCAGGATTGATTGCCCGAGAGGAGAATCCGAGGATATTTTTCCTTCCATGGGATTCGCTTCCTGCTCGCCCACTATATGAAATTTTTCTTTGTTGCGGCCGCTGGACACAAAAACCGTGGAACCTATCTGCACCACCCCATTGGCAGGCTCCGGTGAATATACTTTGGCCGTGCACAAAATATCCTGCAGTTCCAGAATGCGTCCCTCCACAAATGCCTGCTCCTCTTTTGCCTCCTGAAACTCGGCGTTCTCCGATATGTCGCCAAAAGAAAGCGCGCGCTCCAGCTGTTCGGCCAGCTCTTTGCGCCGCACGTTTTTCAGATGACTTAGCTCTTCCTGAAGCTTTTTTACGCCGTCCGGCGTAAGATAACCTTTGACCATATTATGACAATCATATCCGAACAAAGAACGCTGTCAAGCCCCGGTAGTAAGAACTTTTTCTAGCTATTGCATCTTGAAACGAAAAATGCTATCTAAACTACAGCACCCTGACAAAATGGCGCGTCAAAAAACGGGCGCTCCGCCAGCCAGACGGTTTCTGGCGAAAGATTCGTGGCCCTGGGTTCTTTGAAAGAATGCCAGGGAGGACGAAGGAGGAAAAACAATGGCGACACCGGTAGAACTCAACCAGGAAATCAGGCGGCTGACGGCTCTCGCCTCCGAAGTGTGCCGCTACGGCAAACGATCGTGGTCTATACTTGCTCACAAACCGCGGTTATTCCTGGTCTGCCAGAAAGCCGAACGCGGCGACTCAAACGAAGATCCTGCGACCGCATGGCTTTACTTGTGGACACATTTTGATTTTCCTGATATTCCCTTAAGCGCCGGCTATTCTTCCAAGCCGATCACTGACTACAACAAACACGCTTGCGGCGCGGGAAATCCCTTTCCAAACAGAATAGTTTATTATACATACCCGCTGAACCACACAGACAATCTGATGGCCTTTCTGACGAAAATATTCGGCAAAAACCTGACGGCCGGATACGATTCCCTGAGAATGGGGTTAAAAGCACTCTTTGAGCACATTCAAAGCGAATGCCGGCAGTGCGCTGAAGATTTTGCCAGCGGCGAGGCAACGCAGCGCTGGCATGAATACGAACGCGAGTTCGTTGAGCGAATGAACAATCAGCGAGCAATTGAAATAATGTCCGAAGTGCTTGATTCTTTCAAAAGCAGTCTCCGTATAGCAGCTATATGGAGTTCCAGCGTAAAAGCGCTGGAAAAACTTGACCTTATCCGTCAAGCCACAAAAGACCGCAAGCTTTTCGTGGAGTAAAGAACTTTTCCCCGCGCCGAAAAGCCAAAAACAAAAATCCCGATGCCCGTAAGGCATCGGGATTTTTCCTATAAATTACAGCCGTCCGCCGAAATACCAGCCCAATGTTTCATCGGCTACCGGCAAAGCCGCGGCCTGAAGGCCTTTCACGTTTTCTATAACGATGGTGATGACGATTTCTGGGTTTTCGTAAGGCGCGAAAACCGAAACCCAATTATAATAAAGATCGGACTGCGCCGAAATCTGCGCGGTTCCTGTTTTGGCCGCGGCCGCAACGGGCAAGTCGGAAAGCATTGCCGACGAACCGTATCTAACGGCATCTCTCATGCCCTCCCGGACAATTTCTAAATTTTCGGCGTCAATAAATCCTTCGCGTATTGTTTTAGGCGCAAACTCTTGCCTAATATTTCTTTTATCGTCAACTATTTTTTGCGCGAATTGCGGCTGGTACAGAGTTCCTCCATTGGCAATCGCCGCGAAAGCATTGGCAACCTGCAGAGGCGTGGCCAGCAAATATCCTTGCCCGATTGATAAGTTGTAGGTGTCGCCGATGCGCCACACTTGGTCCGTTGGGCTATCCGAAAAATAATTTTTCTTCCATTCTGCGTCCGGCACTCTTCCTTCGGCTTCGCCCGGAATATCAATTCCCGTCTTCTGTCCCCAGCCAAAAAGTTCAAGATATTTTTTAATGCG
>DNQG01000045.1 GCA_003501255.1 Candidatus Magasanikiibacteriota bacterium | reverse complement strand
TAAAAGCGGAACTGATGCTCATTTTTTAAGAGATCGCCAGTAGGACTAACATAAAAATTAGCATCGGCCGATTCTTAAAAAATGAGCGCAGTGAGCCTTTTTCCGGGAAACTCGCTATGAGTTCATTCGTAATATTACTACTATGCCTAGAGAATCTATGCCAGATCCACAAGATGCCAAAATCAAAAATTGGGAAAAAACGGCAGTTGTAAAACCGCAAAATGTTGAAGCCGTACGACAAATCATGCGTGAAGCGGCTAGCGCAGAACAAGCAGATACCATACAAGCAACTGCTACTCCAGAACGCGCCACTCGGCTTGAAATGGCACGTGCTGCGGTTGCAGATACCGTGCGCGATAACACTGATGACACTGTTGTTGACCGAGATGCGGACATACCAACAAAAACATTACTTGATGCTCGCGTACACCTGCGCGGCGAACCCCCTGCTGCGGCACGATCACAATACAAAGAAACCCCAGCAGCCCCCCCTTTCAAAACACAGTACACCCGCGCCACTGAATCTGGCCAAACAATAGACCTTCATGAATTTGCTTCAACACAAGCTGCCCATGATCACTATGCCGCTCAATTGGACACCCTCAACAGTGCCGGTCTTGGTGAAAAAATATTCAACTGGCGCCAACGCAGCAAAAAACGTACCACATTACGTGAAAGTTTAGCGGAATTACGCACCATGCTTGCGCAAGAAGCAACCGCCGTTGAACAGCAAAAAAAAATCGGATAACTTCATATTCAAAGCACCTCGGCATTATGTCCGGGGTGTTTTTTGAATAAAAAAAATAAGGCACTGGTGTTGATCATGTAGATCACTGCCAGCACCCTTCCCCTTGCTCCACGGTGCGCTTTTCAAGCGCTACTGACCACGTAGAGTAACCTCTCAAATCGCCGACTACCCCAAAGCGGTACAGCGACACTCTGGCCATTCAACGTAACGGTCATACGACGTTCACATCCATGCTCGTCATAGCCCGCTTCTGTATGACTATACTCCGCAAAGATTTCCTCCACGCGTCGGCGCGCCCTTCTATTCAGAAACCGAGCATCAATCTTAAGTACAAGTCCTTCTCCATCCACAGCCCAGCCCGTGAACTGCCTATCATTAATAGATACGTTGATAGGACCACTTGCATTATGCATGCGCCACTCTTGACTCATGCCGATGCGCAGTGTAATATCTTCACCTTGATAGGTAATTGCAACGTACTGCACGGGCGATTGTCCTTGCGGACAGCTACGAGAAGAGTCCCCACCATTGAGGACCCTCAAGCCAAGCGCTTGCATGCGCTGACGAGTGTTCTCTTTCATGGGAAACCTCCAAGGTTACACCAGCCGGTTACCATCGGCTGATATTTAAACATAAAACAAAACCGCGCTATTGTCAAGCCCTTGTACAGCGCGGTTCTCAAAACCTAGCAAAAAACCTTTATTCACAGTGCAATTCCCATTTCTTGTAATACTGCTTTGGTACCTTCGGGGCGGTCAAACAACTCTGTTGCCTGTGTAACCAAATACACTGTTTTAATACCAGCCTCTGCCATAATTTTCCAGCACGGTTCACAACACCACCAGTGACCAAAAAGATACAGATCGGCGCCGTTTGTATCTTGTTTACAAGCGCGTGCGTCTGCGATGGTCATGGGCTCCACATGCCCGGGCGTTATGCAGTTAGGACATAACTCATACCCTTCGCCGGTCTTGCATCCGCGGCGAACGCGCTCGCATACCGTGTGGCGAGTATCCGCGCGCATGGAACCGTTTGCTCCGCGACCAATGATCAAACCACCACGCACAAGAACAGCGCCAACCGGATGTTTTGCGCAACCAGAACGCTTGATCATTTCTGCCGCTGCCAACATGAACGGATGTTCACGTGGAACATATTTAATAACACACCCAAAGGGTGGTTGGAATGGATAGAGTTTTGGAGAAANNAGGCATACAATTTTCCGAGCCGCGAGGAGGAAAATTCGTATGCCGAGGTCGCATCTGAAAAGCACATTAAAGCACAAATTTTTGTTTTAACTCATCTATCTTGCCTGTTTTTATAAGTCCAATCTCATCAATGCTGTCTGACCGCGCCTCAAGCCCATAGGGCGTCGAGCGCACATATTTGCCATCAGTCAAGCCATGCTTCTCTGCCTCTGCTTTTTCAAGCGCCGTGGGTGACTGGTGCACTACAAGCTGAATAATGCGCTCGCCCGGGTACAATCGCACCGTATGGTTTGCGTTATTAATAATTGGGATGGTCAGCTGACCGATATAAAATGTATCAACAATGCCGCCACCAATAGTCAAGCCACGACGCAACAAAGAACTGCGCGCGTGGAGCGCACAAGACAAATCACCACCAACAAGCGTAATTTTTTCAAGTGTTGAAATCAAAATGAATTCGTGTGATAAAACTTCAAAGTATTGGCCCGGCTTGAGTTTCACTAATTTAAAATATTCTTTGTTCGCTTCTGTATCAAAATAATCAGCGCGCAACGCAACACGGCCATCCTGCGTCATCTCCCATGTCTGCGGCACATAAAAACTCCAACCCACGCGCAGGTCAATTGAGTTGGGCTGTAACTGAAAACCATCAAGCCCGGGCTCAAACACAAGCTTGCCGGCCGCTATTGCTTCACGAATTTGATTTTTGTTGAGCACCATAGGCATGCACTAGATAAACAAAACAACACTACTTTTTTACTATGTAATGTACGTTAAGTACATTATCACCCAATTTTTCTATTCCTGCAAGCTCTACATCCACATGCACGGGGACGCCGCGGAAAAGTCCTATTCCTTCACCAAAAATCTTTGGCTCAATGGTTAAATATATCTCATCAATACACTTTGCTTTTAAAAACAGCGTGTTGATGGTGGCGCCGCCGATGAGTGCGGCCTGCTTATATCCGCGCGCTTCAAGATTGCGCACAATTTCTTTTGGTGACGATGTAGTGTACTCAAGTTGACCCGGCAATGATTTTGTTTCCAGCACTTTGTCACGCGTTAACACAATACTCAAACGTCCGGGCAACGGCTTGCCAATGGTCGCAAATGTTGTGTTGCCCATAATCATAACGCCGCATTCTTTTGTTTTTTTAACAAAAAATTTAGTGTCCACCGGGGATGTCCAATCAAGCGATGGCTGATCAACATTTTCAGCAATCTTGCCGTCAACAGTCGTGGCCATTATAAGAATGATTTTCATATTCAAGCGAGTGAGCGAAATATAAGTTTACTTAATTATTTCCGAACGAGCGCAGAATATATGGTAACCCATATATTTTATTACCCATAAATATATTGTGGCGAGGAACATGCCGCAGCCAAAGCCTAGACCGCCGCAGGCGGGCGTAGCGACGCGAGGACGTTCCGAACCATAATGTATTTATGGGTAAATATTATAACACAATCGCCATGTTCTTAATGGCAGCTTC
>DNQG01000046.1 GCA_003501255.1 Candidatus Magasanikiibacteriota bacterium | reverse complement strand
AAATTTTTGACCGTAATCTCATTACGAAACGCTTTGCCAATTTGGGCAATACCAAATGGCAACTTCAAATGCATAGAATCCAAAACGGATTTGTAATCCACATAAATATTCTGGCAACTCTCTCCTTTTAAATAAGCGACCGTAGTTTCATCTTCCACCGGACCCAAATGCGTTTTAACCAACAGATTAAAACGTTTTGCTCCGGAGAGCGCGTTGCCATCCGGACTTTTTATATTATTTTTTTTAATAATTCCATCCACCTCGTCGGGCTTTAACATACCGGCATTGTCCATTATCTGCGCTTCTTCTATAAGATGGTCGGCGCGGTAACGCTTGTGGGTTTTAAGATCCTCAACAAGAAGATCAGAAAATCCCCCCACATGCCCGGAGGCCTCCCAAACTTTAGGGTGCAAAAATATAGCGCCCTCTATTTCAACCACGTCATCCCGCATTTCCACGTTCCATGCGCGCCACGCCTTCTCAATATTTTTTTTAAGCAAAAAACCAAGCGGGCCAAAATCATAAGTTGCGGCAAAACCACCATAAATTTCAGAAGACGGGAACACAAAGCCCCGTCGTTTGCACAGTGCAATAATTTTTTCCATCATGTTCATAGTTCAAATCCGCATAATATCGGCCTCTTTTTCTTCACCGATCTGTTTTATTTTTTCATTATACTCTTTCACCAGCTTGTCCAACTTCTCTTGCTCTACATAACGCTCATCTTCACCCATCTCTTTATTTTTTTCAGCGCGAAGAATAGCATTTTTAACATCATCACGCAGCGTACGCACTTGTATGCGCCCCTCTTCCAATTTTTGGTGCAACACTTTTACAATTTCACGACGACGCTCTTCCGTTAACGTCGGGATGGGCACGCGAACCAGCACACCTTCAGACACTGGGTTCAAATTGGTTCCGGATTCGCGAATGGCTTTTTCAACTGCTTGCGCAATACTTTTATCCCATGGTTGCACCACGAGCGTTTGCGCGTCAGGCACACTAATACCCGCAAGCGCCTTAAGCGGTTGTTTTTGTCCATAGGCCTCCACCGTGATGTTTTCAACAAGCGCAGGGTGAGCGCGGCCCGTGCGCAACTGAGCTATTTCATGCTTAAGATGATCAAGCGCGGCAACAAATCTTGATTGTGATGCTTCTGTAAATGACATGGTTCTATGGTATAAGAAAAAGGCCTAAAAATCAAGGCCCTAATCCGCCGGAGGCCTAAAATAGGTACCCAAGTATATGAGACCTTTTTTCTCTTTATCAAACGCTAAAGAGATGGAAATGCGGGTAGTGGGGACCTTTTTAATGGTCCAGTTCTCCCCTCCGTCCTCGGTCTTGTAGAGGACCGACCGGTTACCAAGCGTAGCGCCATACATAATAACTTTTGGATCGTGCGGATCCACTGCCACACTGTAAATACGTGCTTCACCCGGACTGGTCAAAATGGGAACGATTTCCCAGCTCTCGCCGTCATCCGGGCTGCGCATAATACCAACCTTAGTTGCATAATAGACCACTTCATTGTGAGACGGATCAAGCGCAACATCATACCCTGACGTAAAATTTGCTACACCGGCCGTTGCGGCTCCGGCAAGTTTTTTCTTGAGCGACTCCCAACTTTCACCGCCATCAATGCTGCGCCACAGACCCTTTGACAACAGCGCCGCATACATAATGGCAGGATTTTCAGGGTTGATAACAAACCTGATGACGCGATCCTTAAAATGATACATGGTCCGCCAGGTAGCGCCACTGTCAATGCTCTTGATGACGCGCCCGTCACTCAAACCGGCGTACAGTGTTTTTGCATCGTCTGGATGCATGGCAAGCGCACGAATTTGTACCCCTTCCTGTGGATCTTTATACACTTCAGTAAACGTGCGCGTACAATCCGTTGAACGCATGACTGACTTAAACCACGCCACATACACATTGCACTTATCCCGCGGATCAATGATAATTTCACGCACAATGTTATCTTTTATCTGGCGCGCATGCTGCCATGTTGCGCCCTCGTCATAGCTCACGACTAATCCATTTTGGAGCGTACCTGCATAAATGGTTTTACGGTCCGTGGGGTCTATAACAATACGTATGGCATCATAACGTGAAATAGTACCCACACCTTGCGACGTAGGATACACGTTGTGACGCGTCCATGTCTCTCCGCCGTCCGTTGTTCTAAAAATACCCCCATCATCAAGCGGGGCTGATGTGTCCTTGCTACATGCAGCGCCCAGCACCACCAGCGCGGCACTCATAATAATGAGCTTGGGTAAAGACGTATTCATACAGGTTAATACGTTATGAATTGATAACTAATTGTTCAAATAAAAGCCGCGGATTCACATGGTGGCTAAAATCAACACGCATATTCTGCATGTGTTCAAGACAACCGCGCAAACGCGCCTCAGAGCGTTGTTTTTGCGACAACGCTTGCCGCCAAGCAACGCGCGTTGTGTGCTCCCACACGTGCAACAATTTTTCCACATCAGGTCCACCGTCCTTACCTTTTTTTTTGAATACTGTCTCAAGCAGCGCCCATTGCTCTGTACGCGTACCGTTGATAAACGCCGTACACAGTTCACGCTCTTTCTTCTCTTCAGGTGCCGTGCCAACGTCAGAAAAATTCTGCGTTACATACACCATATGACAACGTGAACGTACCGTCGGAATAAGCAATTCGTGTGTTTGGACACACAACACAAACAATGTTTTCTTTCCGGGCTCTTCCAATATTTTTAAAAGCGCGTTAGCGGCCTCATGGGTCATGGTATGCGCTTGCTCCAGCACAGCAACGCGCCAGCCCTGCTCACGCGTCGCATAACCGGAAAAACGATTTTTCAAAAGACGTACATCGTCAACCGTGATTCGCTCTGTTTCACCCTCATTATTTTGGCCAAGCACAATCACATCCGGATGGCTTGAAAAATGCTCATTGGTTTGTATGCCAAGTTCAACCAAAAGAGCGCGAATTAATGCGCGCTGTGCGTCTCTTCCTCCTCCAACCAGGGCATACGCGTGGTGCAGAGTATTGTTTTCAAGGGCTTTTTTCCAATAAGCCAAAATAGCCCTCGGAGAACCGGGAAGCTCTTGTATTTTCATACGACCAGTATACCATAAAACACTACGGGCTTCAAACAAAAAAATGACACAATACCTGCCACACTTTTTGCGCGCTGGAAGCCCAGGAAAAACGGGGCAATTGTTGAATTCCTTTGCGTATAAGCGTTGATCGAAGCGTGGCATTATGTGCAAGCTCGCGCATGTGTTGCGTCCACACATCAATGGCGGTCGGCGCATACTGAACCGCTTCCCCACCAACCTCCCGGAGTGCAGGTTGCGGAGCCGCAAGGACCGGCACGCCCGCGGCAAACGCTTCAAGCACCGGCAAACCAAAACCCTCATACAAACTGGGAAATAAAAATGCCTGCGCACCGCGATACAACGCGGGCACATCAACGCGGGGCACATACCCCAGTATGCGCACGTGTGACTCAAGATGGTTGTCTACAATAAAAGTGCGCACATCGTCATATCCAAACCCGGATATGCCCGCAAGTACCAAAAGATCATCACCACCAAATTGCTGAAGGTAACCATGAAATGCTCGCACCAAAAACAATGTATTTTTTTTATGCTCCAGGCGCCCTACATACAAAAAATACGGTTTCTGAATATCATATTTTTTAAGCGCATCTACTGCCGGGGCTCCAGATATTTGGAATGATGTATCAAAACCAGAAGGCACAACGACAATTTTTTGAGCAACTGCATCGCCAAAAAACACCATCAGTTCCTGACGCGTAAAATGCGAAGGCGTAATAAGACAATGGGCATGCTTGACCGCATGAGCCGTGGTTAACTTCAAATATAGACGTTCCCGTAGCGGATATGCTTCCGAAAAACGCAGAGCGCCCACATCATGAATGGTTATAGCGGTCTTCACACTGCGCGGCATAAAAAACGGAAGCACGTGGCCGGGGACAAAAAAAGCACGCGGAGGGCGGAGATACAATTCATGCCCCACACCAACGTGCGTCCACAAACGACCGCCTATAGCCGGCACGACGCGTTCACACCAATGCGACGGCATCTGTGCAAGAGGTTGGCCAAGCGATTCACGTGTATATAATACGACCTCAATGTCAGAAGGGATAACCTGTTTGAGTGCTTCAATAAGGTGGTAGGAATACCATCCTACGCCGGTTTTGTTGAGTGCATTCGCACGTGATGCGTCAATTGCCAAACACCGCCGCATATTCTTTTGCAAGGGCCTCCCACACCTTATCAATAGTTGGACGACCATCAAGATGTTTTACGGTTGTGTGTTGTTCAAAATAAGCAAGGACCGGCGCAAGCGCTGCATTCCCCTGTTCTTTGAGGCGTTCTTTGACAACAGCTGGCGCGTCATCGGCGCGCGGCGCAAGAGTACCACCGCATGTGGTGCATGCTGTAAGATTTTTTGTTTCCTGAAACCATGATATTAATTCACCGCACTGTGTGCATACACGCCGTTTGGTCAGGCGTTCAAGCGCTTCTTCGTCAGATAGATCAAGTACAAAAACAGCCACCTGATCGATGATGCTCATGTCGCTAAAAAATTTCATGTACTCTCCAGCTTGCTCCACCGTGCGTATAGCGCCATCCAATACAACACCCTGATTATTTTTAAAAGCTGCTCGTATAGTTTGGAAAGCAAGTTTATAAATCAACCAATCGGCCACCAGTTCACCCCGCTTCATGGCGGCAAGGGCTTCTTTGTCTCCGGGATCCGCAGCAGTATCCTTATCCAGAGCGCGCAAAAGGTCACCGGTTGAAATGTGCTTTAAACCAAATTCAGCCGCGAGCTTTTTTGCTTGTGTGCCTTTCCCGGAGCCCGGCGGGCCCATGAGAATGATGATGGGTGTATTAGTATTTTTCGTACTCATGCATTGATATCTGCCCTTCAATCTGCTTGGCAATTTCAATGGCCACCGAGACCACAATCAAGATTGACGTACCACCAATTAAAAGATTTGTGTTACCGGTAATTTGTTGCATGATGAGGGGCAAAATCGCAATGGCACCCAAAAACAAAGCGCCGAAAAGCAAAATACGATTGGTAACGCGTGAAAGATACTCTTCCGTTTGTTTGCCCGGACGAATACCCGGAATAAAGCCGCCTTGTTTTTGAAGGTTTTCAGCAATCTGCTCGGGGTGAAATACCACGGCCGTATAAAAAAACGTAAAACCAAAAACAAGCAAAAAATAAAAAATGCCGTAAAATAATTGGTTCTGAAAAATGGCAATAATCCATTGCGCAAAGGATGCCACCCAGTCGGTCTGGGCACTAACAAAAAATTGCGCAATCAATGTAGGGAACAAAATAAGTGAGATGGCAAAAATAATGGGAATAACACCGGCCATGTTCACACGCAAAGGCAAATGAGTTGAAACACCGCCCACGCCACTTGATCCAATCACGCGACGCGCGTATGAAACTGGAATATTACGCTGGCCTTCTGTCATAATAACAACGCCAATGACAGTAATAATACCAATAATAGCAAAAATAATGAGGTTAATAACTTGAGCGCGGTCAAACGTAACAAACAAACTGCGGAGCGCTCCGGGCAGACCCGCGATAATACCGGAAAAAATTAAAAGAGAAATACCGTTGCCAACATGCTTTTCAGAAATCAATTCGCCAATCCACATAAGAAAAATGGTGCCTGCCGTCATAGTAAGCATCATGAGCACCATGCGAAACGGCGTGAGATCCAAAAAAATACCCCCTGCTCCGGCAGCACCGCCACGGCTCAAAAGGCCTATCAAACCGTAACTTTGAATAAATGCAAGAGGCACACTTGCCAAACGCGTCCACTGGGTAATGCGGCGTTGCCCTTGCTCGCCTTCTTTTGATAATTCTTCAAGGCGCGGCACCACCATGGTAAGCAACTGAAAAATAATGGAAGACGTGATGTACGGCGCAACACCCAAAGCAACAACAGAAAAATTTTGAATAGTTCCGCCTGAAAAAAGATTCAGAAGACCCAAAAATTGATTGGCTTGAAAAAAATTACGCAAACGCACCAAGTCCACTCCCGGGATGGGTATGTGGGCGGCAAGACGAAACACCACAAGCATGACCACAACAAACAAAAGAGCGTTACGCACCTCTTTTATATTCCACGCTTTCAGAAGTTTATCATACCACATAAGGGGTCGGAAAATTATTTCACGGTACCGCCGACTTTTTCAATAAACGCCTTGGCGCCAGCAGATACTGCCACATCAACAATATGTAATTTTTTGGTGAGCGTACCAGTTGCCAAAATTTTTGCTTTCTTACCTTTAGAAAGCAAGCGACGCTTGAGGAGTTTTTCTGCCGTAACTTTTTCATCATTTTGAAAAACTTTCTCAAGTTGCGCTGTGGTAATGCCAACGATTTTCACCGCAATACTAGTAAAACCACGCTGTTTTGGGATGCGCTGCAAAATAACCTTGTACCCAAGGCGTTTTAATCCACCGCGCGAACCGGAACGGGCGCGTTGCCCTTTGGTACCGCGCGTAGCGGTTGTCCCATGCCCTGAAGCGTTACCGCGTCCAACGCGTTTCTTGCGCTTTTTTGATCCTGGCTGTGGTTTAATGGTATGTGCTTGCAACATATAATTATTCAACCGCTACGACTTCTGCTGCGACAACAGCGGCACGCGGAGCTTTCTTCTCAGGCAGCTGCCACGCATGCGGTTTGCGCAGTGCCTCAAGCGCCTTTTGGGTGGCAATTAATATATTTATTTTAGTACCGCCATTAAAAATTTTGCTTGAAGCATTTTCAACACCGGCAAGTTCAAGCATCATGCGTACTCCGCCGCCGCACACAAGACCAGAACCCTTGGGAGCCGGTTTGATCATGACACGAGCGCTGCCGTATTTGGCATGCGTACGGTGAGCAATACTGTTATCCTTGGTAAGCGGGACAACAATGACATCTTTCTTGGCAGCACGCACGGCTTTTTCAACAGCGAGTTGCACGTCTTTACCTTTTGCAACACCATACCCCACACGCCCCTTTTTATCACCAACAAGTACTGTAGCACGAAACGACATCTGCTTACCACCCTTGGTAACACGGGTAACACGAGAAAGATCAACAATGGTCTGCTCAAATTCTTTGGGCTCTCGGGGCCCACCTTTTCCTCTACCACGTTTTTTAGTATCTTGCTTTGCCATATATATTAAAAGGAAAGGCCTGCGGAACGTGCACCAACAGCCAGCGCGCGTACACGACCATGATATTTATAAGGACCTTTATCAAATACAACGCTCGTAATCCCGGCGGCCTTAGCGCGCTCACCCAACAATACCCCCACCTGATAGGCCTGTGCGGTTTTCCCGGCATATGTTACGCCGTCCTTGCCTTCTACCGGGGCTTTCAATTGTGCAGCCGATAACTCCCGTGCCGCAGCCGCAGCCATGGTATGACCTTTTTCATCATTGATCACCTGAGCGGTCATGGAACGCAAACTTCTAAAAATACTCAAACGCGGACGCTCGGCTGTTCCACAAATACGAGCACGAACGCGCTTATGACGACGTTCACGTAGTGCCTGTTTTGCTTTTTGTTTATTGGTGTGTCTCATATGCTGTGGCTTTAAGCAGCCGCTTTGCCTGCCTTGCCGGCTTTACGTCTAATCAATTCATCTACATGTTTGATCCCCTTGCCCTTATATGGTTCTGGTTTGCGGATGGAACGAATCTGGGCGGCTATTTCTCCCACGCGTTGTTTGTCTGCGCCACTTACCGTAACCACATTCTTTTCAGTGGTAATGGTTATGTTGCTCGGAACGGGAAAAACAACGGGATGGGAATAACCGACGTTCAAAACGAGATCTTTGCCTTTCACTTCCGCGCGATAACCAACACCATTGATTTCAAGTTTTTTTTGATATCCTTTGGTTACGCCTTCAATCATGTTAATAAGCAAACTGGCAAACGTTCCCCACAAAGCACGCTCACGCTTATCTTCTTCATGTTTCACAGCTACATGAACCTCGTCCCCTTCAACACGTAAGGTAACGGCCGGATGCAAAATCTGCTCAAGTGTTGTCTTGGCACCTTTCACACGCACCAAACCGCTGGTAACTTCTACCGTAACACCGGAGGGTATTTTAATTGTTTGTTTTCCAACTCGTGACATATACATTATAGCACTTTACAGATAATTTCTCCGCCCGTGTTCATCTGCTTAGCTTTTTTATTGGTCATAAGACCGATGGACGTTGAAAGAATCGCTACACCAAAACCGTTGGCGATGACCGGAATATCATCCTTTTTGACATACCGACGATAACCGGGACGTGATACGCGATCAATCTCGCGGATATACGGTTTGCCATTTTCATATTTCAAACGAATGCGGATAGAACCAAATTTATCCTCAACTTTTTCAACATGATCAACGTACCCTTCATCACGCAACAGTTCAGCAATCCCAAATTTCACCTTTGAAAAAGGAACAACAACATCGCGCTTCTTTGCAGCTTGCGCGTTTCTTATGCGTGTTAACATGTCTGCGATTGGATCAGTCATCATATATTTACCAGCTTGATTTACGCATACCGGGGATTTGCCCACGGTTTGCCATTTCACGCACGCAAATGCGGCATGCATTAAAATCACGTAAATAACCACGCACGCGACCACATTTCCAACAACGTGAGACCTTGCGGGACATAAACTTTGGTTTACGTAATGCTTTTGTGTACCAGGCTTTTGTTGACATACATTATGAAGCAAACGGGAATCCCATCGCGGTTAGTAATTGTAATCCTCGCTCTTTAGAACGGGCTGACGTATGAATAGTAATCTCAAGCCCATGAATAAAATCAACCTCATCTGCCTTAATTTCCGGAAAGGCCAGATGTTCTTTAAAACCAAGCGTATAATTGCCACGCGCATCAAATCCTTTTTTTGAAATACCGCGGAAATCACGCACACGGGGCAACGTTACACGCAACAATTTTTCCAGAAAATCATACATGCGCTTACCACGGAGCGTTACGCACACACCCACAATATTGCCTTCACGGATCTTAAAGTTTGAAATGGAGGTGCGTGCTTTAGTACGCACGGGTTTCAAACCGGTAATACGTTGCAACGTATGTTCAACATTTTCAATATATTGTTTTTCTTTGGTAAATTTTCCCACGCCAACGTTCAAGACAACCTTTCGTACAGAAGGCACTTGCATGCGATTTTTTAGGCCGAACGTTTTTTGCAATTCCGGCATTATAGTTGTTTTAAATTGTTCGTGTAAACTCATATATCTTACGAGATAAATTCTCCAGACACTTTAGCATACCGTTTCTTGGTGGCGCCGTCCTGCTTATACCCCACGCGCGTTGGCTTGCCTGACTGCGGATCAAGAAGCATGATCTTTGCGACATGAATGGGGCCCGGCAACTCAATACGTTGCCCTTTATCCCCTTTTTTCCGGGGACGCAAATGCTTTTTCAAAATATTAACGCCTTCAACCACAACCTTTTCCATGGCAGGAAATGTTTGAATGACTTTGCCTTCTTTACCTTTATCTTTACCGGCAATGACTTTTACTTTGTCGCCTGTTTTAATTTTCATAAACGAGTTAAGCGAGAGAATATAGTTAAAGCACTTCAGGGGCCAAAGAAATAATTTTCTGAAAGCCCCCGGCACGCAATTCTCTTGGAATAGGCCCAAACACGCGGGATGCCTTCATTTCTTTTGACTTTCTATCCACCAGTACCACCGCATTTTCATCAAAACGAACATAGGTGCCATCTTTGCGGCGATACTCTTTACGGGTACGCACAACCACAGCATGGTGCACTTCACCTTTTTTTACCAAAGCGCGCGGCGCAGCAGATTTGACGGAAACCGTAATAATATCGCCAATAACGGCATACCGTTTTTTGTAACCCCCGAGCACACGAATACAGCGCACTATTTTTGCTCCGGAATTATCCGCTACTTGTAACATGCTTCGTGGTTGTATCATATCTCATTAACTATAGATAACACGCCAACGCTTTGACTTAGAAAGCGGACGACACTCAACAAAACGGACCACATCCCCCACCGCATACTGATTCTTTTCATCATGCACCAAAAAATGAGTACGGCACGTATAGTGCTTGTGGTATGTGGGGTGAAATGCATCACGCAGCACGGTTACTTTAATGGTTTTGGTGCCCGACTTTGAAGCAACAACGCCTTCAAAACTGCGCCGGTGTATTTTTTTTTCAGTTGTTTGTTTTGTGGCCATAAATATTATACCTGTTCCTTATGCACGCGATGTGAAAGCTCTGTCAAAATACGGGCAATAGTTTTACGTTTTACGCGTATCTCACGGACCTTTTTAAAATCTCCGCTTGAAAGTTTAAAACGCATTGCGCGCAACTCTTCTTTAAACGTAGCAAGAACATTCTTCAATTCAGTATCTGTTGATTTTTTAATGTCTGCATTATCCATATGCTTACATTCTTACGACAACACGCGCTTTAACCGGCAGTTTAAATGCTGCCAAACGCAATGCTTCTTTTGCTAATTTTTCCGGTACACCATCAATCTCAAACAAAACAGTCCCGGGTTTTACCACAGCGGCATAATGGTCAACCGTGCCCTTACCTTTACCCATTGGCTGTTCACCGGATTTAAGCGTAACAGGTTTATCCGGAAAAATACGGATCCACAATTTTCCACCGCGCTTGGTGTAGCGGGTAAGAACACGGCGACACGCTTCAATCTGACGACTCGTCACCCATGCATGCCCTTCGGCTTTTAAGCCAAAACTGCCAAAAGCAACCGTAGTACCACGGCTTGCAACGCCTTTGTTGCGGTGACGGCCTTTATGCCACTTCCTGTGTTTTACCTTTTTCGGAATTAACATATTACTTCTTTTCTTTTAAAGGGTCAAGCATCTCAAACAACTCACCCTTGCAGATCCACACTTTAATACCAATCACGCCGTAAGTGGTGTACGCTTCAGCTTGCGCGTAATCAATGTTACTACGTAATGTTGCCAAAGGCAATTTACCCTTTGATATCGTTTCCGCACGCGCAATATCAGCCCCATTCAACCGGCCGCCCACCTTAATTTTGACACCCACGCCGCCGGCTTGCATCACGCGCATCACCGCTTGTTTTAATACGCGTCTGAAAGGGAGACGACGTTCAAGTTCTGATTTAACTCCCTGCGCAACAATCGTGGCTGATAAACTGGGATTTTCAATTTCCTGTACATTGATGCGCACTTTTTGTTTAAACTTTAATATGCTGCGTTCAAGAGCTTTTTGCAAATCCTCAATACCCTTACCAGCACGGCCAATAAGCACACCGGGGCGCGCAGCAATAATAGTGATTTGCATTTCCTTGGGAGAACGCTCAATAATGATTGAATCAATACCGGCATCAACGCCTTTGGAGCGTAAAAATTCACGAATTTTGAAATCATCCTGCACTGAATGCGAAATTTTCCGGGGATGCACAAAATACCGGGAATCCCAGTTAAAGATGATGTTCGTTCTGTAAATTTTGGGGTGTACTTTGTGACCCATACCTTACGATTTAGCTTTCTTGTTATCTCCTTTTCTTTGCGCGACTTTTGGCGCGCCATCTTCTTTTACCTCCGTAACAGCACGCTCCGGAGCACCTTTCTTTTTTGGGTACTGATCACTTAACACCAGAGTAACATGACAAAATGGTTTTCTGATGGGCGCGGCACGACCGTGCGCGCGGGGCATCATACGTTTCATCACGGTTCCTTGGTCAGCCACAATGCGTGCGATACGCAACTCACCCACCTTATCCTCCGCAACGCCACCATTATGGTGTGCATTGGCCATAGCACTACGGAGCAATTTCAACAACGGGCGAGCGGCAAACTTTTGCGTAAAACTTAAAATGCGAACAGCATCGGCTACTTTTTTTCCACGCACCGCATCAGCAACCAAACGCGCTTTTTTTGCTGACATTCTTAAATTGTGCAGGTGAGCTTTCGTTTCCATAAATATTACTTACCGACGGGCTTGGCAGCAGGAGCAGGAGCTTCTTTTTGAGCAGCCGCGCGCTCTTTCTCTTTTTGTAACTTACCACCATGGCGAAAAAACTTGCGGGTTGGTGAAAATTCACCCAGCTTATGGCCGACCATATTTTCTTCAACATAAATTTCCACAAAAACACGTCCGTTGTGCACACCAAACTTCATACCTACCATTTCCGGTGTAATGGTTGAAGCGCGTGCCCATGTCTTTATGGGTTTTTTGTCATTCATTGCTTTTGCCTTTACCACTTTCTCCATGAGCTTCTCATCAAGGTAAGGGCCTTTTTTTAAACTTCTACTCATACACTTAAGTTATTTTTTCTTACGTTTACGACGTGCAACAATAAATTTCTTACTCATTTTCTTTGGATTGCGCGTTTTAACACCAAGCGCAGGTTTACCCCAGGGGGTCTTGGGATGTTTCAAACCAACAGGGTTGTGGCCTTCACCACCACCATGCGGGTGATCAACCGGGTTCATAGCTTTGCCACGCACCGTTGGGCGGAACCCGCGATGACGCGTGCGGCCAGCTTTGCCCCAGCGCACCAGACGATGATCAGCATTGCCTACGGTGCCAACACTCGCCAAACAATCTTTTGAAACCGTGCGCGTTTCACCAGACGGCATCTTCAATAAAGCACGGTCGCCTTCAACACCCAAAAATTGGATACTCGTTCCGGCACCACGCGCCATAACACCGCCTTTGCTCGGCTCAAGTTCAACATTGTATATGGTAACACCTTGCGGAATGCATTCAAGCGGCATGCGGTTGCCTACTTTTGCTTCAATTTTTTCTTTTGAAGAAACAACCGCGTCGCCGACGTTCATGCCTTCAGCGTGAAGAATATAACTCTTGGTACCATCTGCATATTCAACCAGTGCGATAAATGCGCCACGGTTGGGGTCATATTCAATAGCGCGCACCGTTGCCGCTTCATTGAAACGGAATTGTTTAAAATCAACTAAACGAATGAGACGTTTTGTGCCTCCCCCACGATGACGCACCGTAATATGACCTTGATTATTGCGCCCGCCCGTTCGTTTTTTGATCATCACCAATGTTTTTTCAGGACGTTTTTTTGTAAGCAACGAAAAATCCAACACGCTTGAGCGCCTGCGTCCGGGACTGGTTGGTTTGTGTCGTCTTATGGGCATAGTATACCTTATTAAACGTTCTCATGCACCTGTATGGTGCTGCCTTTTGGTAATGTTACCAAGGCCTTTTTCCAAGAACCACGTCTGCCAACGGTACGACGAAAATTGGTGGTCTTTCCCGGGGCATTAATCATACGCACCATTACCGGTTTGACTCCGTACAGCGCTGCAACGGCTCGGGCAACCTCGTGTTTATTCACATCCTTGCGCACGGCAAACGTATACACCCCAGTAGATTGATGATGCGCAGCTTTTTCAGTGATTAACGGACGGACAATAACATGACTGAATACAACTTTCTTATTTGTCTTTTGGGGAGAAACCGGTGCATCTTGTTTAGGTGCAACAGAAACAGCGCTCGTTTTGGCCGGAGTTTTTTTGGCGGTTTCTTCTTTTTTTAAGATCTTTTTAAAAAAACTCATACACTATCACTTATTAAAACGGTCGGCCAACAGTTTAACGCCGTCCGGCGTGGTTACCACAAACTGGTGATTGACCAAATCAACAACACTCACATCCTGCGCGCGTTCCACATCAAGTTTGGGGATGTTACGCATAGAACGCACCACATTGTGCTGACCATCTGCCATCAAAAACAGAGCTGTTTTGCCTTTTGAAGGCAAAGCATTCAAGAGTACAGCAAAATGTTTTGTTTTTGGTTCAAGTGCATCAAGCGCTTCAACAACCAAGAAACGTTCATCATGCACTTTGTCAGACAAACACATTTTGGTTGCGACCTGTTTCATCTTTTTGTTTATTTTGTGTGAAAAATTCCTGTCTTTGGTAGGGCCAAACACAATACCGCCACCGCGCCACTGTGGTGCGCGAATACTACCTTGGCGAGCGCGCCCTGTTCCTTTTTGGGCCCACGGTTTGCGGCCGCCACCGGCAACATCTCCGCGATGTTTGGTGTGAGCAAGTACCTGACGCGCATTAGCCATTTGAGCAACATATACCTGGTGCACCACTGCACCTTTTGGCTCAACGCCAAAAATAGCTGGATCCAATTCCATTTCTTTTTCTTTTTTACCGGTATTGTTATACAAGGAAATTTTTATCATATCTTATGTTTGTGCGGCCGCGGTTGGTTCTTGTTGGGGTGCTTCTTGCGCCACAACAGGAGTTTCTACTGCCGAAACTTCTGGCTGTGTCATTTCAACCGGCGTACTCACCACGTTCATGGTTCCCACGCCCGACACCATAACCAATGAACCACGCGGTCCGGGTACGGCACCGCGGATCAAGAGCTCACCTGCCTGTGTGTTAACAGCTACAATTTCCAAATTTTTAACCGTAACGCGCTCTCCGCCCATACGTCCGGCCATGCGCAAGCCCTTAAAGACACGCTGCACACCACCGGCACCAATGCTGCCAGGCATACGCAAGTTATCTTTATGACCATGTGAAGCAGGGCCGCCCTTAAAATGATGGCGCTTTACGACGCCTTGAAAACCTTTACCTTTTGATGTGCCAATAACTGCAACACGATCCCCTGCTTGGAATGAATCCAAAGCGAGTGTATCGCCGCGCTTAAACGGACAATCGCCTTCAATCTGAAACGCACGAAGCGTGCGCATCAACGGAAGATCTTTCAAATGTCCACGCTGTGGTTTAGCAACATGCTTTTCTTTGGCTTCATTAATACCAACTTGTACAGTATGGACATCCTCTGTTTTCCCCTTAGTAACATGGGTAACAACACATGCGCTCATCTGCACGCGGGTAACAGGAACAACCGTTCCGTCTTCCCGGAACACCTGTGTCATGTTTGATTTTTTACCCAAGATAAATTTCATATCTTTTGTTCCTGGCTTTTCTACAAAGGGTACATTTATTGTTGCACAATATGCTCATGAGAGACACTCGAGCTGCGTTTGGAAAATGTATTTGCTTTTCAAGAGGCAACCTCGATGTACGAATTTTCCTCCTCGCGGCTCGGAAAATTGTACACCTGCGGTTGCAAGAGCAAAAAACAAATACATTTTCAACAGCAAGCGAGCCGCGTCTTGAATGAGCATATTGTGCAACAAATTCAATGACTTCTTAACCAAAAAAGCCAGGAACAAAAGATAATACTTTTATCTTTTCTTCCCAGCCCTTTTGCATCTCATCGCACGGGCTTGTTACGTTTTTGGTTATCTCATTCAATGATCTCCGTCTGTGGCGTTCTCCCGAATGTTTTCCGTATGGTGCGGATCTTATTCGTTTGAATGCCCCAAACTGTTTTCCCCTTACATTTTGACTTCCACATCAACACCACTGGGCAAGTTCAAACTCATCATAGCATCAATGACTTTAGGTGTTGGTTCAAGAATGTCAATTAAACGCTTGTGCACCCGGATCTCAAATTGTTCGCGCGCATCTTTGTGCACGAACGTTGAGCGGTTAAGAGTATACTTGCGTTTTTCTGTTGGTAACGGCACAGGACCCACTATTCTGGCGCTGTTGCGTTCTGCGGTCTGGACAATTGCTTGCACGGCCTGGTCAATGATCTTATTATCATAGGCACGCACCTTAATACGGATGCGCGGCATTTGATCAGCCGGATTTTTCTTATCTTTATCCTTGTCTTTATCTTTGTCTTTCGTGTCCGCCATAGAACAGTGGGAAAACCCGCCCCCAACATACATTGAGGGCGGGTTTTTGAATTTTACTTAATAATTTTAGTCACGGCGCCTGCGCCAACGGTACGTCCACCTTCACGGATGGCAAAACGCTGTTTTTCTTCAAGCGCAACAGGAATAATCAAGGTGACTTTTAAGTTAGCAGTATCGCCCGGCATAATCATTTCAGTACCTGCCGGCAATTCAACTTCACCCGTAACATCAGTGGTGCGGATATAAAACTGCGGTTTGTAACCCTTAAAGAATGGCTTGTGGCGACCACCTTCTTCTTTAGTAAGCGCGTAAACCTGTGCTTCAAATTCAGTGTGAGGCGTAACGCTGCCGCCGGCTGCAAGCACCATGCCGCGTTCAACTTCTTCCTTTTTAATACCACGCAAGAGCAAGCCGGCATTATCCCCGGCAACACCTTCTTTAAGTGATTTGTTGAACATCTCAATACCCGTAACAACCACTTTGCGTGTAGCGCCAAGACCAACCATTTCAACTTCATCGTTAACATGAACCTGACCACGCTCAATACGGCCCGTGCAAACCGTGCCGCGGCCTTCAATGGAGAAGACATCTTCAACCGGCATAAGAAATGGCTTGTCAACTTCACGTTGTGGTTCAGGAATATACGTATCAAGATGACCAATAAGTTCCATGATGGGCTTGATTGCGGCCTCATCGCTCGGGTTTTGAAGCGCTTTCAGAGCGCTGCCGCGAACAATAGGAGTGGTTTTGCCGGGGAATTCATATTTTTCAAGCAATTCGCGGACTTCTTCCTCAACCAAATCAATCATCATGGGGTCATCAACCTGATCAACTTTGTTTAAGAAAACAACAATATAAGGCACACCAACTTGACGAGCAAG
>DNQG01000060.1 GCA_003501255.1 Candidatus Magasanikiibacteriota bacterium | reverse complement strand
CTTATTAAGCCATCTTTTGAAAAGTGGTCCTATTTGCCGGTTCGTTTCTTTTGGCTCTGAAGAGCGAGAAAAAATTTCATCAAGACCCATTTCATAAACACGACCACACAGACGATCGACTGTCGCGGGATTTCGTTTTAGTGAAGCACTGTCACGCTTTAGATACGCCACATAAGAATCTTTAATAGGAAATAAATCCATTTTTAAAAGATTTTCAAGAAGTACAGCATTATTTCTTTTTTTAAACGCTTTCTTAACATTTTTCCATAATACACTGTCAATATCTCTAATCCCATCGGGAATTGTTGGATATACCTGAAATAAATCATCCAAATAGCTTCTTTGGCTAGCGTATTCTATGCTTAGCTGTGTCCAGTGATTCATATAACTTTATATTACACCAAAAACTAAATTTAACAAAATTGCTTTTTCTTTGACCCAAAAAGTAGTAAAGCATGGTGTGGATAACTTCGTGTCGCACAATATACATCTAAAAATTTTCGCTCAACCAAGGGCTTGAATAGACCATGTATGGTCTCTTGCGACATTTTAAACCACGTGTGCTATACTATGCATAAGGATATATGAACTACTACATATTGTGGTTCATACTTGCCTTTACCCACAATATGTAGTAGTATGCAGGAGGTGAGCTTTTTTTAAAAAAATAACTTTTTAACCCTTAATTGCACTTTGGCCTATGATTTCCACAACCCGCTCCACAGCGATGCACAAAAATGTTGCCGCTCCACTTCCTCAAAAAGGGTATGTTTCAAAAGCAATACCCCAGGTCTTTTCTTATAGCCCCAAAGGCCTCACGTTTAAACGGGTTTTTACCAAGGATGGAGAAAATCCCTATGAGAGCGTGGAATATGAAAAGCGCACTAGTATGATTCGCGAACCGGACGGCACGGTTGTGTTTGAAATGCGTGATATTGAGGTTCCCAAACAATGGTCACAAGTGGCGACTGATATTTTGGCTCAAAAATATTTTAGAAAAACCGGTGTGCCTCAATACGATGAGCAAGGCAAGGCGCTTAAACAGTCGGACGGGTCACCCGTGCTTGGGTCCGAACGATCAATTAGGCAAATCGTGCATCGGCTCGTCGGTTGTTGGGCTGACTGGGGCAAGCGTTATGGGTATTTTAAGACAGAAGAAGACGCCCAGATCTTTTATGATGAAAACGTGTACATGCTCCTCCACCAAATGGCTGCCCCCAACTCACCGCAGTGGTTCAACACCGGTCTTTTTTGGGCGTATGGCATTAACAGTGAATCACAGGGGCATTACTACGTTAATGACACCACCGGGGAACTGAAACGATCAGAAGATGCTTATTCACGGCCGCAACCTCATGCATGTTTTATTCAGGCCGTTGCCGATGATCTTGTGAATGAAGGCGGCATTATGGATTTGTGGGTTCGTGAAGCACGTTTGTTCAAATATGGCTCCGGTACTGGCACCAATTTTTCCAATTTACGCGCTGCTGGTGAACAATTGTCAGGCGGCGGGGCCTCATCAGGCCTTATGAGCTGGCTTAAAATTGGCGACCGTGCCGCCGGCGCCATTAAGTCCGGCGGCACCACACGCCGCGCTGCAAAAATGGTGGTGCTTAACGTGGATCATCCGGATATTGAAAAGTTTATTAACTGGAAAATGAATGAAGAAAAAAAGGTGGCCGCCCTTATCGCCGGCGGTTATTCCGCTGACTATGAAGGTGAGGCATACCAAACCGTTTCAGGACAAAACGCCAACAACAGCGTTCGTGTCACCAATGCCTTTTTAAACGCGGTTGAACACGATGGCACATGGGAATTGAAAGGCCGCGTGGACTCAAGCATTAATCGCACCATTCGCGCACGCGACCTGTGGGGCCAAGTGGCAAATGCTGCATGGGCATGCGCAGATCCGGGCGTACAATATGACACCACAGTCAATGAATGGCACACCTGCCCGCAGTCCGGACGCATCAATGCTTCAAATCCCTGCTCTGAATACATGTTTATTGACAATACTGCGTGCAACTTAGCGTCCATAAACCTTGCACATTTTTATAACTTGGAAACACAAACCTTTGACACAGAGAGTTTCATACATGCGTGTCGATTATGGACCGCGGTCCTTGAAATTTCCGTGCTCATGTCACAATCCCCGAGCCGTGAAATTGCTGAAGGCACCTACAAATTCCGCACCATTGGTTTGGGATATGCCAACATTGGCTCGGTACTCATGACTGCTGGCATTCCCTATGACAGCGCCGAGGCCTTTGCCTTAACCGGCGTCATTACCGCACTTATGACCGGCATCTCATATAGAACGAGCGCAGAACTTGCAGAAATACTAGGTGCATTCCCTGAATACGAAAAAAACAAAAAAGATATGTTGCGCGTCATGCGCAACCATCGCCGCGCTGCGTATCGCGCAGCTAACAATGAGTATGAGGGGCTGACTATTAAACCTACAGGCATTGATCCTGCCTATTGCCCTGAATACTTACTGAAAGTTGCCCGTACATCATGGGATGAAGCAGTTGAACTGGGTGAAAAATATGGTTATCGCAACGCTCAAACAACACTCCTCGCGCCAACCGGCACCATTGGTTTGCTTATGGACTGCGCCACCACGGGCGTTGAGCCGGACTTTGCCCTGGTGAAATTCAAAAAACTTGCAGGCGGCGGCTACTTTAAAATTGTTAATGAGGCCGTACCCCAGGCACTGAAAACACTTGACTATACTGAAGAACAAGCCCAGAGCATTATTGATTATCTCAAAGGCAGAGCAACGCTCAAAGGCGCGCCTCACATCAATGAAGTAACGCTCAAAGAAAAAGGATTTACTGATGAGGATTTTGAAAAGATTGAAAAAAACTTAGCTGGCGCGTTTGAGTTAACCTTTGCATTCAACGTGTGGACGCTTGGTGAGGAAACCATGAAGCGCCTCGGATTTAGCCAAAAACAATATGAGGATTTTAACTTCAACTTGTTAAAAGGCCTCGGTTTCACTGACGAACAAATTACGCGCGCCAATGAATATGTGTGCGGTGCCATGACCATTGAAGGCGCAACCCACCTTAAAGATGAGCATTTGGCGGTGTTTGACTGCGCCAATAAATGTGGCGCTACCGGAAAACGCTATATTCAATATATGGCGCACATCCGCATGATGGCAGCAGCGCAGCCGTTTTTGTCCGGCTCGATTTCAAAAACCATTAACATGCCCAATGAAGCTACAGTTGATGACATCAAAAATGCTTACATGACAAGTTGGAAACTGATGCTTAAATCAAATGCGCTCTACCGTGACGGCAGCAAACTTTCACAACCTCTGTCCACCAGCTCAAAAACGAATGAGAAACGGAACGATATCACTGATCACAAAGATTCCAATATTACTGACCTTATCATAGGCGCGGACGCAGAAGAAAAAACCGTGACAACAGAGGTAACAAGCGACCCAACACCAGCCACAATAGCACCCCCGCTTCCTCTTGAAAAATCATCGACCACACCGGCTGCCTCTACCGGAGAAAATGATGGCACGCGCATGTATATCCATGGCGAACGCAAAAAATTACCGGTTAAACGCAGTGGCATCACCATTGAAGCGGAAGTGGGCGGACAAAAAGTATTTCTGCGCACCGGTGAATATCCGGATGGAAAACTTGGTGAAATATTCATTGATATGTACAAAGAAGGCGCGGCATTCCGCAGTTTATTGAACAGCTTTGCCATTGCCATTTCCATTGCCCTGCAACACGGCGTACCGCTTGAGAAGCTCGTTGATAAATTTACCTTCACCCGTTTTGACCCTGCAGGTTTAACCAACCACCCCAACGTAAAAATGTGCACGAGCATTCTTGATTTCATCTTCCGGGTACTCGGCATGGAATATTTAGGCCGTACGGATTTTGTGCAAGTGCCACCCAAAGGCATACAAAAACACCGTGCAGAACACTTATCGAAACTCGCACAAACGGCTGAAGAGCAGACAACAATTGAAGATGTCGTTGTTGCGGAAAATGCAACAGCACCTGCAACCCAAGCCGTGCATGATTCAGCAGACACATACCTCAAAAATATGATGGGTGATGCGCCGCTGTGCGACAATTGCGGCCACATCACCATTCGCAATGGTTCGTGCTACAAGTGCTTAAATTGCGGTTCAACCACAGGTTGTAGCTAAAATGTTCAAAATCTACACAAAACAGGGTGATAAAGGTTTGACTGGTTTAGCTGACGGCAGCCGCATCAGCAAAGATGACCCCGCCATTGAACTTGTGGGCGCTTTGGATGAACTCAACGCTTCCTTTGGTGTGGCGCGTGTCTTTACGCACACATGGCTTGAACCAGTCAGCAAAATGCCGCGTGCAACGCTTGAATCAATCCTTATTGCTTTGCAAGATGATCTCTTTTACCTTGGTGCTCTGTGCGCACGCGGCAGATTTCAACGTGGTTTTGACATCACACAGCGGATTGAATATTGGGAAAAAGTCATTGATGGTATTGAAGCACAACTTACACCATTACGTCATTTTATTTTACCCGGCGGCAGCCGTGTGGCAGCGCTTATCCACGTCAGCCGTGCCGTGTGCCGCCGTACAGAACGTCTTGCCGTACATATTCAAAAACAACAGCCGGATGTATTCCCCAAAGGCGTAGTACCATTTTTAAACCGTTTAAGCGATCTCCTTTTTGTCCTTGCACGCTGGGTCAATAAAATACGTCGCGTCCCGGATGTAGAGTGGCCCCTTGTGTAGTAATGCGGTATACTGACTGCATGCTCAAGACAATTATTGCTTCATGGGCTGTCCGCTTCAGCGTTATTGTTATTGTCGTCATTGTTGGTCTTTTTTTTGTTTTTCAAGCATTTTACAAGAGCACCACGGTATTTTCATTTAACAATGATGACGCGGCGACCGTTGTCACCGATGAACCTGTCCCTACAGGGCCAACACTGGAGGAACGTATAGCGCAAGCGCAAGAACGCTCACAAGAAGTCAGGGGTGTTTACATGACTGCGCTCGTTGCGTCATCAGTGAACGGCGCCGGCAAGACAAAGCGCGATCGCATCGTTGATCTTATCGCCACCACGGAATTAAACGCCGTTGTTATTGATGTTAAAGAAGTCGCGGGCAGTCAGTTAAACGAAAATCTTGTCTCGTTTGTGCAATCACTTAAAAAGCAGGGCATCTGGACCATTGCGCGCGTGCCGCTCATGCGCGATTCATCAGAAGTGCAAACACACTCTGACTGGTATTTGCAACGCACAGATGGCAGACCATGGGCCGATGCGCTGGGCCATTATTGGCTTGACCCTGCGCAACCTGAAGTTGCGACTTATCTTTCCACCTTTGCTAAGAATGTTATTGATGCCGGTTTTGATGAGATACAAACCGACTATATCCGTTATCCATCAGACGGCAATTTGCGCTCCATTGCATCCACGTCATTACCGGAAAATAAATTCACGGTAATTGATACGTTTTCACGCGACTTTGTTGGCGCGCTCAAAGAATACAAACCTGAAATTATCGTGTCTACTGATTTATTCGGCTACATTGCAACACTCAAAAAAGACAATACTATAGGCCAACGGCTTGAGGATTTAGGCAAACATTTTGATTATATCTCCCTCATGTTATATCCGAGCCATTTTTACGCTGGTTTTTCTGTACCGGCAGACGCGGCACGTAATTTACCCGCTCTTTCCTACGGCTACGGTGTTGACCCCTCCTTTGATGTTGTTGCGCGCCCCTACCAAGTCATTTACCGCTCAACGCTTGCGGCACAAGATGTTGTTGCAACATCAAGCGGAAAAGCGCTTATGCGTCCCTTTTTACAGGACTTTAATCTTTCGTTTGATCGTAATCGTGGCATTGTGTACGGAAGCGAACGCGTGCGTGCACAAATTGATGGTGCACAAGACGCCGGTGCAAGTGGTTGGTTGTTGTGGAACGCATCAAACAATTACACAGAGCAAGCACTGCAACAATAATTTGCAACTGTGGATAACTTTTTGCATTCATGTATTTAAAAAAATGCAAAAAAACTCTATACTATAGGTGTAGGTCGTAAAAAGTTTTTTACTAACATGCTTGTTGTGTAAAAAACTTTCATCACGATTCGCATCACGCAACATGTGTTGCATGTTCTTTATTTAATTATGCGAACGTAAACTTTCCCCATCTCTCAAACGAGAGGAGGTGTACACTATGCCAGCAAAACGTCGCAGAAAAGCCGCTCCTAAGAAAGCGCACAAGCGCCGCAAGGCCGCAAAGCCAGCTAAACGCCGTCCGGCTCGTCGCCGCAAGGCCGCCAAGAAGGCTCCGGCTCGTCGCCGCCGCAAAGCGCGGAGATAAGCTTTTCCTTATCCTTAAGGATGCAAAAAACCCCCGTAACGGGGGTTTTTTGGAGCTTTTTTTCTATACTAATATATCCTGTTTTGGACCTAAGGTCTCATTGGGCGCAAGCACTTGTACAGTTCCAAAGACGCCATCATAACCCGGAGAAATATAGAGTGCACCTTCACGCATGCGTTTCACGCCTTCAGCGATGGCGACACCACCCACACGTTCAATATCTTCATGCGAGCTATCAAGCAGCACATGAAATTCATTTCCTAATCCATTGATCAATGTGTCATACAGCGTCTTAACTTTTTTGCTTGCACTTCCAACATGGATCACTGACGCAATTAAATCTGCAAGCGGTACAATGCTTTTGTGCGGCACAACAGCGTTGCCTGATGTTGGTATAGCGTCTTGCGTTCTGTCTGCAAGCTCTGCAACACGGTGCAACACACCGAGGGTAAGCATTTTTTTACAGCGCGGACATTTGTTACCATTGCGTTTTGATTCTTCAGGATCCAAACAAACATCACAATCGCGATGACCATCCATGTGATACTTACCTTCTTCAGGATAAAACTCAATCGTATAGGAAATACGATAATTTTCATTTGGTCTGGCAATTGCCTTTCCTATATCCATATAACTTAATGTGTCTAAATTCTTATCTATTTCAAGCACCGTTGCTTCTCTTCCCATTTTAGGCAAAGAGTGGGCGTCGGAATTGGATAAAATAGTTAAGTTATCCAAAGCCGACAAGCGCCAATTCATAGCCGGGTCG
>DNQG01000032.1 GCA_003501255.1 Candidatus Magasanikiibacteriota bacterium | reverse complement strand
CATAATCAGATGCCGCATCATCGTCTTCTCCACCCAATACCGGAAGGGCAATGACCAGTGTGGTGGTTGAGGACGTATACTCACCGTATGTTGTTGCAATGCTCCTACCCGTTCTTATGTCGCGGCTCATAGCTTCAAGAGCGGCATTATGCGCTTCAAGCACATCAATGCGCTTGCTCTCTTGCGCATAGAATGACGACTGCCATACAACCACAGATCCAAGCACCACGGTACCGAGCGCAACAATCGCCAAAACCACCACTGCCTCCGCAATAGTGAACCCGCATTTCATTGATTGTAAAAAACGATTAGATACCATCTTCTGAAAGATAAGTTGTTTGAATATAGGATTTGTCTTGGCCGTGGTCACGCCACTGTATAATAACTTCTGCTTCACGCAATGCATCACTTGATGTTGACACGCTGACACTAAATGATCCAGCGCCGTTGGGTAACACACTAAGCGACGTGTGTGAAATGGTGCCGCTTGATGCAAGCATTTCCCAACTCGTATTTTTGAGTTCCTCAAGCGCATCTGTGGCTACACGCGCGGCAACAACTTCATAATTCACAGAACGCCGTAAGGTTTGCGTGTATACAAAAGCACCCAAAAGCACGGCCATGGTTATCAATATGCCCAAAGCCACTAAAACATCAACTAGTGAAAAACCCGTCTTGGTGCGCGGGGTATTATTCATGTCTTTATTATATCATTTTTTTCAGGTATACTGTAGTGGAGGGGCATTCTATGTCTGATGATAAACGCATTTCTGTCATTTTGCCCAATATCCGCAGCTTGCATAATGTGGGCTCTATTTTCCGGACTGCTGATGCCGTGCGCGCGGAAAAAATCTACCTAACCGGCTATACCGGTGCGCCCCCGGACCCGCGCATTGAAAAAGTATCTTTAGGGGCTGACATGTATATTCCGTGGGTAAAACGCACCTACACCACCCCCATCATTACGCGCCTTAAGAAAAAAGGGTATCAAATTGTGGCGCTTGAACAGACCAAAAAAAGTATTGATTACCGTTCCTACAAGNNCCGTCATCCTGGGTGAAGAGGTTGGCGGCGTGAACGAACGCTGGCTCAAGCAAGCCGATGTGCATGTCCACCTGCCCATGATGGGCTGGAAAAATTCTCTCAACGTTTCTGTCGCCTGGGGCATAGTTGCCTATTATTTAAGAACACATCTATGAACGCACCCTACTCACTTTCACTTTTGCAAAGAATGCATCGCAACTTGCCGCCACTGGTGCCCAAAGACGTGATTGATGACTTTAAACACGCACTTACGGATATTGAAAGTGATCCGCATATTTCCCAACGGGATATTGAAAAAACCATGATTCATTTTGGTTCTTTGCTGTGGCCTTATCGCAAAGCATACGAAGAGTTTTATAAAAATGCGGAAGCGCGCCATGGAGATGAGTTTATGCGCGCGCATCTCAAGGACGGCATGAAACAATGGTACGAACTTTTTAAAAAACATGGCGGCATTTTGGCTGACCTCAAAAAAGGCGAGTTTTCCACCATTACTCACCTCACTTCAGATGAGCGCACCGCGCTGTCACAGGCGCTTGTTGAAACACACAGCATGCTGCAAAAAACAACACGGCAAGAAATTTTGGGATCAACATGCGAGGCCTACAAAAAACGCGTACTGGAATTTAGAATCATGTTTGAAGATATTGAAGCACGACTTTCGCACCTCAAGCTGCTAGCACAAAAAGAAAAACGCCATCCGGCGCTTGCTCATGAACTTGATGCATTGATACACACCTTTGAACTGGCCTTATGCGGCGTTAATCCCGAACGTTGTTTAAACGACCTTGAATACTGCGCAGACAATTTTCACGGCAGAAAAGAAGATCGTTTGTTATACCAAAATGCTCCGGCCGGACCTTTTTTTACAGAACTTCCTCTTCCCAGCCACGTTAATTTATTTGAATAATTACTTTTTACCAACGCTGCCAAACAACTTCATGTGCCGGAGTACTTGTTGTTTCACCGCTTGCGTGCCCACCGTTAAGATGGTGCGCGGGTCGTAGGCATCTTTATTTTCTTTTGCTGCAAAAAACGCACGCAAAGCACTAGACCACGCAACACGCAGCGCTGTGTCAATATTTATTTTAGCTACGCCATAACCGATGGCCTGTTTAATTTCCTTTTCCGTAGCGCCTTTTGATGCCCCGTGGAGTACCAAGGGGATTTCCACCACCTCGCTAATTTGTTTGAGCAATTTCAAATCCAATTTTTCCTCTTTTAACTTCAATCCGTGCGCTAACCCAACGGACACGGCAAGCGCATCAACCTCGCTTTGATCTGCAAACATGCGCGCGTGCTCCGGATCGGTTTTGTACGCCTTGGCCGAGTGGACATAATCCTCCTGCCCGGCAATGGGTCCCAATTCCCCTTCCACACTGGCCTTAAACTTCCGGGCATAAGCAACCGTTTTGCGCATGGTATAGACATTATCCCGAAATGGCATGCGTGACGCATCCACCATAACTGAAGAATAACCGGCTTCAAGACATTGTTTGGCTACCTGAAATGTGCGGCCGTGATCCAAATGCAACACCACCGGCACCTTAACGCTTGCGGCCATTTCAAGCACGAGCGCACGCAACGGATTCAAACCCGCATAATCAATAGCCTTCTCACTCGTCTGAATAATAACCGAGCTTTTTGCTTCTACCGCGGCTTCAATAATGGCCTTGGTTATTTCCAGGTTAGTGGTGTTAAACGCGCCGATTGCATATCCTTTTGCTCGCGCGCGGGGTAATAATTCAGAAAGCGAAACAATCATAATACATTAACGCCGTGATGGCTTTAATAATTTTGGTCCGATATTCCTGCATTTGGGGTTGTATATCCACGCCTCAATGGCCTTTTTTGTCAAAAGCCCATCTTGCGGACCAACCATCAACACCACCGATGCGCTGTTGGCCGACCCCCACTTCATGGCTGTTGGCACATCAACACCATACGCGCGTGCTGCCACAAATCCGGTGGCGTATGAATCACCGGCTCCGGTTCGCTCTTTTGCCGGATATGGATACATGGGCATATGCCATGCTTGTTGCCCATCTGAAGCGTAGGAACCGTTGACCCCATCGGTTATCACGGCAATACGCACGCCGCCTTGGTGCAGTTTATGTAACAGTTGCATAATGCCCGCACCATCGCCAAAAATACGCTCGGTCTCTTGTTTGTTGACAAACATTATTTCACACAATGCCGCTACCTTTTTTACAGAGGCAGAGCCGGCAAGCATTTGATAGGTGCCCGGGTTGTAAGCAAGCTTGGCGCCGATTTTTTGTACGTATTTAATAACGTCATTATTAAGCTGACCATGATTTTTCCCCACGCTTGTATAATACACCCAGCGCGTTTTTGGCAAGCGCGGCAGACGGTAATCCCGCGGTGCGTGATACACGAGTATGGTCCGTTCACCTTGAAAACTAATGACCGTAGAAGCATTAGTGTTATTTTTTTTGTCTGTTACAAGATACTTTAATTTGACTCCATCTTTTTTTAAAGCGCGCCTTATTACCTCTCCACGCATATCTGCGCCCACAATACCATAAAAAGCGGTCTTGAGACCAAGCCGCGCGCCGCCTATTGCTACGTTCATGGCATTGCCGGCGGTTTTTTGTTCAATACCGTCAACCGGCAGTTTTTCCCCGTATTCAATGCACATGACGCAGTTCTCTTTTTGCTTCAGCTCGCATCTTATTTCTGCGTCATGAATGGCAATGAGCGTGTCAATGGTCGGATCCCCAATGGTGATAAAATCAAATGGCATGGATTATAGTCCTTTTTTGTAATCTCTGACCTCCTGTTTACTGTGCTTGTGATAAGCCACCATAATTTCAATAAGCTCAATAAGTGAAGCGATACTAAAAACCCCCATGGCGACCATAAATATTCTGTTCCCGATCCATAGCGCGTACACAAAAAGGCACCCGGCGCCAATGGCGAACACGGCATCCTGGCGGGTTTCTTTTTCTAGAAATACGCCGTAAATTAACAGTACGGTTCCAAGACCTGCCACGATGTAAATAACGAGCTCAAGTAAAGGAAGGGGAATGTTCATACGTGATTAGTATATCACAAACCGCGCCACAGCACTATACCGCAGACCAACGGTTGATATATTCTATGGCCGCCAGCGCGGCTGTTACTCCTTGCCCGGCGGCAATTGCAATTTGCTTATACGGAATGTTGGTGACGTCTCCGGCGGCAAAAATACCCGGAACACTCGTGGCGCATTTGGCGTCCACTATAATTTCTTTAAAATCATTTTTTTTCACGTCAACCAAATCGGAATTAGGTACCATGCCGATGTGTATCATAACACCCTGCACATCAAGCATATGCTCTTGGCCATTTTTATCATCATACTTCACGCCTGATACGAGACCTTCACCCACAATTTCTTTGGTCTTTGCTTCAAAAATAATTTCAACATTATCTTTCTGTGTTAACTTATCAATTAAAATCTGTTCACCGCGAAAAGCCGCGTTGAGATTCAACACATACACCTTCTTGGCGATGTCGACCAACATGAGCGCTGACTCAAGCGCACTGTTACCGCCGCCAATAGTAACGGTTGTTTTGTTTTTATACAACGGGCCGTCACACACCGTACAGTAGGTAATGCCCTTGCCATAATGTTCTTCTTCACCCGGTACGCCCAAATGGCGTGGGTGAATCCCGCTCCCCACAATCACGGTCTTGGTTTCAAATTGCGCGATTTCATTTCCTCTTTTGGCGTGCACAATATGGTAATTTTTTATTGGTTCAATTTTTTCTACCCGCCAGCCCTCTTTAATCTCCACCCCATACGAATCAAGATGCTTTTTAAACTGGTCGGCCAATTCAATGCCATTGGTTTCAATAATTCCGGGCCAATTTCCAATTTCGCCTGATGACGCCACTTCTCCACCGATATTTTCTGAAATAATAAAAAAATTGAGCTTGCGGCGGGCTGCATAAATACCGGCTCCAGTACCAACCGCAGAAGCGCCAATGATAATCAGATCATACAAAGGCTTTTGCATAGTGCGTATGCTTATGCTATAATTCAAATATTCCTATACGTAACATTGTACGCGCTCTCCGCGTAAACGTCAACCATACCGCTATGATTATACCGGCTTTTTTGGTGTATTCACAAGAAGAGTTTAAAAAACGCCTGCGCCTTATTGAAGGTGCTGCGCCACTGGTACAAATTGATATTATGGACGGCACCTTTGTGCCTCCTACCAGTTGGGCGGATCCTGTTGTACTTAAAAAACTGACCACATCAGTTACTTTTGAATTGCACCTCATGGTGAATCACCCCGTAGAGATGTTGGGCGCATGGGGCGATGTGCCGCATGTCAAGCATGCCATTGCACACGTTGAAACACTTGAGAACCCGCGCGAGTTTATCGAGGCATGCCGCGCGCTCGGGTGGGAATGCGGTTTGGCGATGAACCCGGAAACATCACTTACATCCGTCATTCCGTTTTTTGATATGATTGATGTGCTTTTGTTTTTAGGCGTGCACCCGGGCGCCAGCGGGCAAGATTTTATACCAACCACCTTAACTAAAATTGAAGAAGCGGCGACTCATAAAAAACACCCACTCCTTGAAATTGATGGCGGTTTTGACAAGAATTCTTTGCCTCATCTCAAACACGCCGGAGCGCAAGCATTTGTCGCCGGCAGCGCAATTTTTGATGCGCCTGATCCAAAGCGGGCGTTTGAAGAATTACAACGGTTGGAGAAATAAAAAAGGACCGTGTATTTATTTTTGAGGCAGTCCGCAAGTGCCGCGGCTCAAAAACCATCAATTAAAAAACACGCGGGCCAACCGCGTATTTTTTATTTTATCTGCTGTAACCTTCAAACCCGGTCCCGGCCGGAATTTTACGCCCGATAATAACATTTTCTTTAAGACCGGCAAGTTTATCAATCTTACCGGTGATGGCGGCATTGATAAGCACTTTTGCTGTTTCCTGGAATGATGCTGAAGACAAGAAGCTCTGAGTTGAAAGTGAAACCTTGGAAATGCCCAAAAATAATTCACGCGCTTTTGAAGGTCCCCCTTTGGCCTTCTTGGCTATTACATTTGATTCCTCAAATTCTGCTTTTTCAACCACTTCACCGGGCAACAAATCCGTGTCACCCGCATCTTCCACATACACACGGGAAAACATCTGACGAATAATAACTTCAATATGCTTGTCATTCAGACGTTGACCTTGCGAAGAATAGATATCTTGAATTTCATGGAGCAAGTAACGCTGAACAGCAGCGCGGCCTTTCAGTTCAAAAAGCTCGGCAAGGTTAATGTGCCCCTCCGTCAGCTGATCACCGGGGCCAACCAAGTCGCCATCTTTCACAAACAATTTGTAGCCGAGCGGCACAATATATTCTTTGACATTGGAACCCTCATACACCAGACGTAAACTTTTTTTACTCAATTTGACAATGCCGTCATACTTGGCGCGCATCTCTTCTCCTGAACCACGAACCAAAAGCACATCATCTTTCTTGGCCTTGCTGTTGTTTTCAACTCTCAATTCATCGGTCTCTTCAACGGCCAATTTTTCTTCTTCAACACCTTCAAACTGAATCTTGATTATTTTCTGTGAACGACGACCTTCAAAGATGCGCTTGCCTGACGGCGATTCAATGACCTTACCTTCAGCATCTTCAATGGTCACTTTACCGGCAACGTCAGAAATAAGCGCTTTACGTTTTGGTGAACGCGCTTCAAACAACTCTTCAACGCGCGGCAAACCTTTGGTAATATCAGAACTGCCGGCCACACCACCCATGTGGAACGTACGCATGGTCAGCTGCGTACCGGGTTCACCAATGGATTGCGCCGCGATAATACCAACCGCAGCGCCGTGTTCAACAAGTGCGTTGCGACCCAGATCAAATCCATAACATTTTTTACAAATACCTTTGTTCATGCGGCACTTCAAAACAGAACGCACATGTGCCTCTTCAATGCCAGCGGCGTCGATGTCACGCGCGGCTTTCTCATCAATAAGCGTGCCTTCTTTCACCAAGGTCTTACGTCCTGATTTTATGGCTTCAATGGCAAACCGGCCCATGACGCGGTCAGATAGCTTCTGCCCCATTTCTTTGCTTTCTTCAAACGTGATGACAGCGCCCTCCGTATCGCCACAGTCCTCTTCCAAAACTACCGTATCTTGTGCAACATCAACCAAACGACGCGTCAAATATCCGGCGTGCGCGGTACGCAACGCCGTGTCAGATAAACCTTTACGAGTACCGTGGCTTGAAATAAAAAATTCCAAAACGCCAAATCCTTCTTTAAAGTTTCCTTTAACCGGCAATTCAATAATGTCACCGGATGGAGAAGCAACCAGGCCCTTCATACCAATAACCTGCGTGAGCTGACCCCAGCTACCGCGGGCCCCGGACTCAATCATGGTAAAGACCGGACCTTCTTTTTCAAGCGCAGCACGGTTCAACCCCTCAATTTCATCTTTCACTGACGTCCACACTTCAATAATTTTGCTGTGGCGTTCATTTTGTGTTAACAGACCTTCACCAAATTGTTCTTCAACTTCAGTAATTTGAGCATCACCTTTATCAAGTAACTGTTGTTTTTCTTTCAAATGAGGAAAATCACAGCTACCCAACGAATAACCGGACTTGGTTGCGTACTTAAAACCCATGTTCTTAAGGGTGTTGGTAATGCGCGCGGTTTCTGCCGTGCCATACTGCTCAATACACATTTTGACAATTTCACTCAAGGTTTTTTTAGTAACAGTTTGGTTGAAAAAAGCAACCTTGTCCGGGAGCGCCTCATTAAAGAGAATACGGCCAACCGTTGTCTCCATAATTTTACCCGGCTCAACGCCTTCTTTTTTAGTGTCAGCGGGAAAACGCACGGCAACTAACTGGCCCAAGGATAAATGACGTGTCTTGTAAGCAAGAATGGCTTCTTGCGGAGAAGAAAAATGCCATTTTTTTGCTCCATCTTCTCCGCCATCTTTTGTCTTGCGCGGAGCAGTCATATAAAAACAACCCAGTGCAACGTCCATGTTAGGTGTTACAATAGGCGCGCCGGTTGCCGGTTTCAACAGGTTCTTTTCCGCAGCCATAAGATTTTCCGCTTCCCACTTTGCTTCTTCAGTCAAAGGAACGTGCACGGCCATTTGGTCANNCCGTCAAAGTCAGCGTTAAATGCGGTACATACGAGCGGATGAATACGAATGGCTTTGCCTTCAATAAGACGCGGGCGGAATGCCTGGATACCAAGGCGGTGAAGTGTTGGGGCGCGGTTTAAGAGTACGCGGGTGTTTGACGTAATAGCTTCCAAAATATCCCACACTTCATCACGTTCACTTTCAATAAAGCGCCCGGCTGATCGTACGTTGTGCGCAAGACCCGCTTCAATAATTTTTGCCATGACAAATGGTTTGAAGAGTTCAAGGGCCATGCGTTTGGGCAAACCACATTCAGACAGTTCCAGTTCCGGGCCGACCACAATAACCGAGCGGCCTGAATAGTCAACACGCTTGCCAAGCAAGTTCTGACGGAAACGCCCCTGCTTACCTTTCAGGGTATCGGCGAGCGAACGCAACTGGCGCTTTTGGCCGGTTGATGCTGTGACGGTTTTGGTGCGACGTGCACTGTTATCAATCAACGCATCGGTCGCTTCCTGCAACATACGCTTTTCATTGCGTACGATAACTTCAGGCGCGTGCAAGTCCTGCAAACGTTTTAAACGGTTGTTGCGGTTGATAACGCGGCGGTATAAATCATTCAAGTCCGAAGTTGCAAAACGGCCGCCATCAAGCGCCACCATAGGACGCAAGTCCGGTGGCACCACCGGCACTGCTTTCATAATCATCCACTCGGGACGGATTGAGTTAATTTCCAAATTCTTCAGCAATTTTACACGGCGCACAATGCGCTCACGCTTGGCGCCTTTGGCCGTTTCCAAACTTTCTTTAAGTTCTGCAATGGTTTTAGTGAGATCCATGCGTTCCAAGAGATCGCGGACCGCTTCTGCGCCAATGCCCGCTTCAAACAAATGACCAAAACGGATGGATAACTCTTGGTAGCGATTCTCACTCAAAATGCGCAACACCTGAATTTCTTTAATTTCTTTTTCAGCTGAAGCAAATTCCTCCTCCAAATTTTTCATTTTTTCTTCACCTTCTTTGGTGAGAACAAAGGCGACGCCTTCATCACCTTCCGCGCTTTTTTGTTTCTTGTACTGTCCAATAATCTGCTTGCGCTTGTTTTTAAATTCCGTGCGTAGTTGTTCCAGGACGTGCGCTTTTTGATCTTCTTCAACGCGAGTAATGATGAAGGAAGCAAAATAAATGACTTTTTCAAGTGACTGAACCGGCACATCAAGGATGGTGCCTACTTTTGAAGGAATAGACCGCAAAAACCAGATGTGTGTTACAGGCGCTGAAAGTTCAATATGACCCATACGCTCACGGCGCACCAAAGAATGCGTTACTTCCACACCGCATTTGTCGCACACAATACCCTTATAACGAATACGTTTGTACTTACCACAGTAACATTCCCAGTCCTTGGTTGGACCAAAAATTTCTTCAGCAAACAAGCCGCCTTTTTCCGGTTTTTGAGTACGATAATTAATGGTTTCCGGCTTGGTAACTTCCCCGTATGACCAGGAACGCACGGTTTCCGGAGATGCAAGTTTTAAACGAATAGCATCAAATTCCATTTTAGTTGTTTGTGGTTGAGGCATCATACGGTTTAGATTTTTTCTTTTTTAGTCATCTCCTCTTTTTTCGGTTTGTTTGACGCCTTCACATATTTGCCGGATTCACTCTTTTCCAAAAGTTCAACGTCCAATCCCAGGCCTTTTAATTCACGGGTCAATACGTAAAATGATTCCGGAATGTTAATACGGTTAATTTCTTCACCTTTAATAATTGACTCATACGCTTTTGAACGGCCCGGCACGTCATCGGACTTAATGGTCAACAATTCCTGCAACGTGCTTGCGGCGCCATATGCCTCAATAGCCCACACTTCCATCTCTCCAAAACGCTGACCACCAAA